>JBIKNV010000397.1:0-3377 GCA_044358475.1 Pirellulales bacterium
GCCAGCGGGTGGGGCCGCGAGCGCCGTCGCGAGATCGGCATCGCTCAAGACAGCCAGTCCGATCATGCCCAGCGTCGCTCTGCGAAAAGCGTCGCGACGGCTGATGCCTGCGGGATCATGTGGGCAGAGATTGTCAGGCATCGGTGAAGGGGCCGGCGTCGCGGCGGGAGAGAAGTTCACGGACCCGGCGGCCGTCGATCGTCGCGACGTCGCCGCTTGTCTCGCAGGCGAGGGCGGCGGCGACGCCGGCGGCTTCCCCGAGCGCCATCGCTGTGACGGTGACGCGTGACGACGCCGAGGCGATATGCGTGGCGGAATGGCAACGACCAGCGACAAGCAGGTTGCCGACCTTCTGCGGGATCAGCGTTTGGTAGGAGATGTCATAGGGCTTGGGCTGGAACCCGGAGCCTGTAAATGGCTTGTCGGTGGTCGTCTTGCGGGGATGGAGGTCGAGAAACCAGCAGCCTGTCGCAATGGCATCGTCGTGCCGCTTGGTCTGCTCCAGATCCTCCACCGTGAGTCGTTCGACGCCCACGATCCGCCGCGTGTCGCGGATGCCGATGGAGGGGCCGGTGGAGATCAGGTAGCTGTCCTTGAAAGCCGGGACTTTCTCCTTCCATTCGCGGAAGATCGTCCAGGCGTCCTGACGGCCCTGCATCTCGCACCGGCTCAGGTCGGCGGCGTCGGTGGCGTCGCCGGCGATCCGCGTGGCATGGATGTAGGCTTCGTCCTTGGCGAAGGCGAAGATGAGCCCCGGGCCGTAAAACTCCGGAATCTTGCCGGCTTGGTGGGCGTCGGCGAGCACCTGTTTGGCGGCGGGGCCCATCTCCTTGCTCGGGGTGACGTTGCCGATCCGGAAATGCATCGTGAGAGGCATCATCTCCGGATTCTTTTCGGTCGGGCAGCCTGCCCAATGGGCCACGTCGGCGTCGCCCGTCGAGTCGATCACCTGCCGGGCTTCGATCCGGACGAGGCCGTCTTTATTGGCCACGATCACGGCGGTGATTGCGCCGCCCTTGGTTTCAACGTCGCAGACAACCGAGTGATAGAGCACGCTGAGGTGCTCGGCATGCCGACGGATGAGTCCGTCGATCATCAGCTTGAACTCATCGGTGTTGGGGATGTAGACCGAGCCCCAATATTTCGTGATCAGCTGGGCGGGAAGGTCGTCGATGCGCTTGGCGTCGGGCTTCGCGACGCCGAGTTCGCGGAGAAAGTCGAGCGCCAGCCCCCGCACCACGAAGCGGCCTGTCGGTTTGTCGATCAGGCCGTCAAAATAGGGCAGCCCGACGGCGGTGATGATGCCGCCGGCGAAGCCGGCACGCTCGACGAGGAGCGTCTTCGCACCGGAGCGGGCGGAAGCGACGGCGGCCGCGCAGCCGGCACAGCCACCGCCGCAGACCAGCACGTCAGTCTTGATGATTTTCATGGGAGGCAGAGCGATGGCTCGCGGTTGGAAGGCCTGGGTTTCATGATGAAAATCGCAGTGCTACCGCCTGAACATGCGAATCATGCTGACGGATCGAAGGACCTCTAAGTCGGGTTAGGCTATTTCAGGCACGATGGGCCGCCTATTGGAGTTTCCTCCAATGGCGGCCGTCGGTGGCTTCGGTACCCTCTGCTCATGCCGCTTCGACAGCCACACCCGCTCTACGTCGCCTGCGGTGTGCTCGTGATCGCCGCGCTCTCGCTGCCGGCCCGCCAGGCGATCGCCGCCGATCCCGCCGCCAGCCTTGATACGGCCGACAGCCCTGTTTCGGCCGGCAGCGACCGAATTGAGACCGACGTGGCCGTGGTCGGCGCGACGCCGGCTGGAGTCGCCGCCGCCGTGGCCGCGGCCCGCAGCGGCGGCCGCGTCGTGATGATCGAAGAGTCGACACACGTCGGCGGTATAATCAGCGGAGGACTCACCAACACCGACATTCGCAAGCACGGAGCCGTCGGGGGCTTCTACAACGAGTTCAAGCGGCGGATCGTGGATTACTACGTCGCCAGCCATGGTGCAGGCTCACGTGAGGTCCAGCGGTGCCGCAGCGGAAACATGTTCTCTCCGCGGGTCGCGGAGCGGGTGTTTCGTGAGATGCTGGCTGACGAGCCAAACATCAGGCTCCTGGAGCGACATCGCGTTATCGCTGCCCGCGTCGCGAACGATCAGGGCAGCGAACGGCCCGCGGCCCGGGGCCGACGGATCGACGGGGCGGATCCCGGCGAGCTTGGACCGAACGTGCCGCTCGTCGGCATCACCGTCACGAATCTCGCCGATCCGTCCTCCACGGTCGACCTGCGGGCCAGAGCATTCGTCGACTGCACCTACGAGGGCGATCTGGCGGCGCTGGCGGGAGTGCCCTACCGGGTGGGCCGCGAGGGCCGTGCGGCGTTTCGCGAACCGCACGCCGGAAAAATCTACGTGCGATTCAAGGACTCAAACCCCCTGCCCGGCTCCACGGGAGCGGGCGACGACGGCATCCAGGCTTTTTGCTTCCGCTTCCATCTGACGAAGGATCGGTCCAACCAGGTTCCCGTGGAGAAGCCAGCGGGATTCAAGCGGGAGGACTACCGCCACCTGCTCGATCAAGTGGTAGCGGGCAGCGTGACCTCGTTCTCGCAGGTGATCCAGCTCTACGCGATGCCCGGCGGCAATTACGAGGTCAACAGCGACCACCCCCATCCAGAGACGGGCGTGCCCGCCGAATCGCTCGACCTCGCCGAGGAGAACTGGGGCTGGCCGGAGGCCGACCCCGCGGAACGGCGACGCATTTTTGACCGCTATTGGTCGCACAACGAGGGGCTGGTCTGGCTCCTCCAGCACGATCCCGCCATTCCGACCCGCATCCAAGAGGAGGCAGGACAGTGGGGCTTCCCGAAGAACGAGTTCACCGACAATCGGCATCGGCCGCACCACATCTACGTCCGTCAGGGCCGGCGAATCTGGGGCGAGTACACGCTCACGGAAAACGATGCCGTGCCCGAATTCGCCACGGGTTTGCCGAAGCGCCAGCCCGACGGCATCGCCGTGACCGAGTTTGAGTTCGACTCACACGCGGTCACGAAGTTTGATCCCGCCCATCCGAGAGTGCGGGAAGGCTACTTCTTTATTTCCCACGATCCCTTTCAGTTGCCCTACCGGATCATGGTCCCGAAGTGCGTCGACCGGCTGCTTGTGCCTGTGGCTTGCAGCACGACGCACGTCGGCTACCAGACGCTCCGCATGGAGCCGGTCTTCATGGCTCTGGGCGAGGCGGCCGGGATCGCCGCGGCGACCGCCGCTGCCACGAACGCCGAGCTGCGGAATCTCGACGTCACTGTCGTCCAGCGGGAGATCCTCCGCCGCGGCGGCGTCATCCTCTACGAGAACGCGCCGCGTGTTCCGGAGTCGC
>JBIKNV010000320.1:0-3974 GCA_044358475.1 Pirellulales bacterium
TGGCGACTCGTGGAATCCGTGGTTGCGCCCAGCCACGCCGCGGCGCTCCACGACCTTGGCTGGCTGGTTGGTGCATGGCAGGCCACCGACGACACGACGGGCATGACGGTCGACCTCGTCTTCGACAAGGCGGCCGGCGGCTTCGCTCTCGTGGGCCGTACGACGATGCGGTCCAAGACGGGGGCGACCCGCGAGGCCATCGAGGTGATCCATGCCGACCGTGACGACGGGCTTGTTCGGACAGCGATCATCGATTCGCTCGGGGCCCATGCCGAGGGCGTGATCGAAAGCGATGGCATGACGCTCAACCGCGTGCTCACCGGTGTGCCGGGTGATGCCGTGGCAGGCAGCCGCGTGCAGTACGTGCAGACAGTCGTACCTGGCGGAGAGGGGCAGTTCACGCTTCATTCGATCGAGCGGTCGATCGACGGCCGCCCTGTCCCCGACGGACCGCCTCTCCACTTCAAAAAACGGTAGCTCAGGCTGCGGCTCAATTCACGGAAATGCCTCCAGCCCTCACCAGACTTCAGAACCGTTTCCCCTCGGAGTCCCTCATGATGAACGTTTTCCTCAGCCGCGTCGTCATCCTGGCTGTTCTCACGGCCTCCGGCCTCGTGCCCGCCACCGCGCTGGCCCACGGTGGCGGCGGCGGCCACATGGGTGGCATGGGGGGTGGTGGCCACATGGGTGGCTACGGTGGGCCGCACGTGGGGGGCGGCGGGCCCGGCGGCTTCGATGGTGGCATGCGGGGGGGCGTCCCCGGCGGCTTTGATGGTGGGCGTGGGCTCGACGGTGGGCGGGCTCTGGATGGCGGTCGACCCGGCGACGGCGGTCGCTCCCTCGACGGCATGCGAGAACTCGGCGGCTTCGATGGTGGCGCGGGCCACTTTGCGGGTGGGCATGAACTTGGGGCCGGACAACTCTCGAAGGCTGACTTCCAGCGGATCGCCGGAGATGGTGCCGGCCGGGCGGCACTCGGGCGGGATGCGGTGCGGCCGTACTCGATCAACAGCCTGGCCACTCGTGGCGACCTGATGCGAGACAATTTTTACAGGGGCGGCTGGTATGGGGGCCGCGGCTGGTATGGCGATCACTTCAACGCGTGGTGGCCGGGCGGGTGGTGGGGCGGGTTCGGCTGGGGCATGGCAGCAACGCTCGCCTGGAGCGATCTCGCGGCGTGGGGCGGCTATGCGACGGTGCCGGTCGCCTACAACTATGGCACGAACGTCGTCTATGACGACCAGGGTGTGAGTGTGCAGGGGACCACTGTCGGGTCGCCTGAGGACTACGCCGCGCAGGCGGCAACTCTCGCCGGCCAGGGCACAGGTGCGACCGTCGGCGATGACGACCAATGGCGGCCGCTCGGCGTCTATGCGCTGGCCCGCAAGGACGATACCAACCCCAGCACGTTCGTGAGCCTCGCGATCGACAAGCAGGGGCTGCTGAGGGGCACGTACTATGATGCGGTGTCCGACACCACGCAGAACGTGGCTGGCAAGGTCGACAAGAAGACACAGCGGGCGGCCTGGACGATCGTCGACAAGAAGACTCCGGTCTACGAGGCGGGCCTTTCCAACCTGACCCAGAAGCAGACCACGATCCTCATGCATCTTGCCAACGGCAAGGTGGAGCAGATGCTCCTCGTGCGGGTCGATGAGAAGAATGCCGGTCCGCAGGCGGCCGCGGCGGCCGGGGCAAAAACGTCTGGGTCGTGACCATGCCACAGGCATTTCGGTGGCCACAGTCTGTCATGATCGGCCTGCTCATCGCGGCCGCGCTGGCTCGGCCCGCGCTGGCCGTCGACACGTGGGTCGACCTCACACACCCATTTGATTCCCACACGATTTACTGGCCGACCGAGAAAGGCTTTCAGTTCGAGCGGGGGCAGAACGGCCCGACGGCGAAAGGCTATTACTACGCTGCCAACCGGTTCACGACGGCGGAGCACGGCGGCACGCACCTCGATGCTCCACGCCATTTTTCGGCGACCGGCCAGACGAGCGATGCAATACCGGTAGACCGGCTCGTCGGCGACGCAGTGGTGGTGGATGTGACGGATCGAGCGGCGGCCGATGCGGTCTACGAAGTGACGGCGGATGACCTTGTGGCCTGGGAACGAACGCACGGTCGCCAGCTGGTCGACGTGATCCTGCTGCTGCGTACCGGCTGGGGGGCGAAGTGGGGCGACCGGACGGCCTACCTCGGCACCGATGCCACGGGCCCCGCGGCGCTGGCGAAGCTACGGTTTCCCGGTCTCGCTCCGGATGCGGCCAAATGGCTGGTCGAGCACCGGCGAATCAAGGCCATCGGGATCGATACGGCGAGCATCGACCATGGACCATCGACTCACTTTGGGGCCCACGTGGCTCTCTGCGGAGGAAATGTTCCGATCTTCGAAAACGTCGCTGCCCTCGAAACGGTGCCGGAGGAAGGCTCCTTCGTCGCGGCCCTGCCCATGAAGATCACCGGTGGGAGCGGGGGGCCGTTACGGATCGTGGCACGGATTCCGTGATGACTCAGATCGACCGGCCATCGAGGGAAACGGGACTCCCGTACCGAAAGCGTTCGCGTCAGGTCACTCGCGGGCAGCCTTGCGGTTCGCGGCCAATGGATTCTTGATGAGGTCAATGTCGAACACGTTTGGTCCGGCCTTCACCTCGAACTGAAATGCACCTTCATCAGCATAGTGGGTATCGACTGTCGCAGTGCTCCCCTCCGGTGTCGATACCCGTACGGTGTTCATGCCGATCACGGCCCCCGGCCTACCCCCCTTGCCTCCGACTCGTGTCAGTCGATAGCGGCCATCGGCATCCGTTGAACCGTAGGCTGTCGGAGGAATCTCTGAGCCAGTGCGCGCCGGTTCAAATTCGAGGCTGACGCCTTGGATCGGTTTTCCCTCGAGCGTCACGATGCCGGTCACTTCGGCAATCTTAAATTTCTCGGCGGAGCAGCCTGGAAAGCAGGCACACCATGCGAGTCCGATGAGCGTCATCCAGAATGGCCGAAAAGAGTTCTCGCTCACGCCCGCTCTCCACATCCCGAGGGTATCAGTCAATGTCATAGGACCTACCATCTCGGCGGTTGGCAATGAATGATCGGTTTGTTGCGCTGATGGCATCCGCCAACCAACGCACTGATCCATCGGTATACCCATAGAGGCACCCACCGGGATGAAGACTGGAAAATCCCTTGCTTGCATTTTGGGGATCTGGGGCATTCGCGTAGTCCCCGTTTTGTAGGAAATGAGGCCTGCCCAGCGCGCGGCATGTGCCGGCGGGGCCATAATCATCGGCGCGGCCGATTCCCACCCAGGCAGCTGCTTTGTCATTCGTCGACGCCCGGCCGCAACGCTCCCCTGTCAAAAGCGTTTTGCTGGTCCCGTCAAGAACGTCGTTGATCTTGATACCGAGTGGACCTCGGCCGGGAACTGATGCTTTTTGATCCATGATTCCGAAAAGCATTCCCCCGCTATCAAAATCTTTATAGGGAGCGGCGTAGCCACTTGGGTAGGTCGCATCAGAGCCCGAAAGAGCTTGGCTGCCCGCGGAACCGATATAGTTTGAGGTTGCCACTTCGAATGGCTGCGAGTACCCGAAACTTTGCAGCGTATTGAGCGTGGGCGTCGCATCCGATGGGCATCGATAGGTGGAGATCCGAGTTTGAAGAGCGTCTTTGTCCGCCTGTGGAGCACCGGCTATGCAGACGTCGTGCAGCTTGCGGGATTCGGGGGCAAGCTGGTCGTACAGGGAGTTTTGCTCGAGGAAAGGCAGAATAAAGGTTCCCCATCCCCAGCAGCGCTCGTCGGCAATGTTGAAATAGGAGTAGCCTGCTGGAAAGGCCTTCCTCGAATTCTCAAACGTGAGAATGCCGATGCCGATCTGCTTGAAATTATTCTGGCAGGAACTACGTCGGGCCGCTTCGCGAGCCGCCTGCACGGCCGGCAGCAGGAGGCCGATCAGCACCGCGATGATGGC
>JBIKNV010000042.1:0-11972 GCA_044358475.1 Pirellulales bacterium
CAGACCACTCACCGGGCGATAGTTCGACTGGTCATCCTCGCTTGTGATCAGGGTTTCGCCCACAGCGAGCCCTCCCCTTCCAGTTTCCGACGCCGATCGGCATACCGCAGGATGAAGTCGGCATCCTTGTCAAACACGTTTGCCTCGTTTTCCCCAGGTCGAGCAAAGGGGCCGTGCCGCGTGGCGGTGCGGATGAAGTGCAGCCACTTGCGATCGGGCGCCAGTATCCCCAGTACACGGGCATCGGGTGTGGGCTGGATCAAATCGCGGGTGACGGGGGCCAGGTGGAGCGTGGTGGCCGTGAAACAAATGAAAATCCAGCCGACGACCAGGCCGACCACCGGTCCACCGATGCGATCGACCAACGGCGCAAACATGACACGCGTCCGTGACACGCGGTTGGTAAGTTCACTCGTACCGGCCAAGACCAGGGCAAAAAGAACCCAGATGCAGAAAAAATCGGCGATGTACCCGGCCTCCGGGACAGCGCCGGCGATGAGTTCGGCCAGCCATTCATACCAGGCCGTCGCCACGGCTGCGGCAAACAGCACGTTGATCACCGCCACCAACGCCGACCAGAGACCTTCGCGATAGAAGAGGCCGGCCGTGATCCCCAGCACCACAATCAGAAAGAGACTGATCATGCCCGACTTCCTCCCGGAGCCGGCTTCTTGGCGGCGGGCGCGGCGAAGACCCGCTGGAGCTCGTCGAGTGATGTCACGCCCTCGAGCACCAGCGCCATGCCCGCATCCCGAAGCATCACCATCCCGTCCTGCGCAGCGGCCCGCCGAATCACCTGCGGCTCGGCCTTGGCGGCGACCGCCTTCCGAAGGGTGGGCCCCGACGCCAATTCGAAGAGGGCCGTCTGCCCCAAATAGCCAAGCCCACCACAGACACGGCAGCCTTGCGGAGAGGCCCGGTAGAGCTGCGGCACCTGCTCGGCACTCTTCTTGAGACGCTGCAGAAGCTCGGCAGGGGGCTGGAATGCCTGCCGGCATCGTGGACAGAGCTTCCGTACCATCCGCTGGCAAAGCGATCCGAGCAGGCTCTGCCCCAGCTGGTCGAGCGGAACCCGGCAGGCCTGCAGTTTGGTGATCCCCTCGATCGCATCAGCTGCCTTGAGACTGAGGATGACGAACTTCTCCTCGTCAGCCAGCCGCACGAGTTCCACGACCAGCGCTGGATCGCGGAGATCGCGAGCCACGATCGCCGCCGGATAGTCAAGCAACGCCTTCTGGAGAACGGCGAGCGGTGTCTGATTCTGCTTGGCGTCGTAGCGGATCGGCTTCACATTCTGAATCTCGGCGGCCGGCGTGGCGACATCCTCGATCGAGATGAAGTCGCGCATCAGGCGGTCGGCCGTATTGACGACGACGTCGAACGTGGTCGTCAGCCCCGACGCCGGTGGCGACGACAGCACGAGCACCCCCTTGGCGAGACTGAGCAGTCCGGTGAGCTTTTCGACGACCCCTGGTGCCATGCCCAGATCGGCACACGTCTTGAAGACCGGCGGTTTGGACTGAATCTCGACGATCACCTGCTCACCGGTCGGAACCGTCTGCACGAGAAGCGTGCACGGCCGTGGCTTGCCATCGACGTCGATCACGAACCTGCCGCCCTGCCGCCCCTTGGCCCGGGGATCGATGCCCGCTACAGCCTTGAGAACGATCAGCACGGCATCCCCATCGGCGCGTGAGAACGGCGGGGCGTCACCCCACTGTTCCGGCTCCTTCTTCGATCCCCGCACCGTCATCACCCGCGGCTTCACCCACATGCCGTCGACATGATGATGCACGTGGACCGAACTGGGGGCCACATCAAACCGGATCTTCCCGGCCCGAACGATCACCGCGCCCTGCATCGCCGCACAGGCACTCGCGTAGCCTGCGGCAGCGGCCAATTTCTCCATGGCGGACGGATCTGCCGCCGCGTCGCCGGCCGTGGTCGTCTTCACAACCACTTCCGGAAGCAGGTCATCGCCCCCTCCCTCCATCGTCTCGACTTCGATGCCAAACCGCCCGAGCAGCGGTGCCGCCAATCGCTTGACATGGCCGGCAGTCAGCACGCGGGCCGACTGCGGCACCTGGGGATTGCGGGCGGCAACATACGCGAGCACAGGCACCAGCCAGACCAGTGCGGTCACGAGCAAAGCCGCCCACGTCCAAGGCACCCACCAGGCGATGATCGCCAGCGGAACGAACACGAACGCCGCCACCGGCCCCCACACGCCCGGGGAAAGCTTGTACTGCACGCTGTCGCGCGACATCCAGTCGGTGGTAAAGACCCAGCCGAGCGCCAGGAGCCACCAGCACGACACGAGCAGGAGGCTCAACCCGCCCCCCGGCCCACGGGACAGCCATTCAGGCGTGGTCGCCGGCCAGCTTTCGGCCAGG
This sequence comes from Pirellulales bacterium, assembly GCA_044358475.1. GTDB lineage: Bacteria > Planctomycetota > Planctomycetia > Pirellulales > UBA1268 > CACORA01. The sequence continues at coordinate 2,394 of JBIKNV010000042.1, forward strand.
GCTGGGCTGGCCAGGCATGCCAGCGCGGCGCAGAAACAGGCTCGCAGTCCCACCATTCTCCACGCTCGCAGCTGGCCTTCCATCAAGTGACCCCGATGCCCTTGAGCGCCATGGTCAGCGCCTCCTTGTTCGGGGCGATCTCCATGGCGTCGTTGCGATCGATGAGGCCCTGGTCGATGAGGCTCTTGAGGCTCATCGTGAAGTCCTGCATGCCATCGCGTGCCGACTTCTTGATGTGGTCGGCCAACAGATGATCCTGTTCCTCGAGCACATACTTCCGCACGAGCGCATCGAAAAACATCAGTTCGACCACCGGCACACGGCTCACGCCCGGCCGGATCGACTTGAGCAGCTTCTGGGCCACGATGCCCTTCATGTTGAAGGCGATGGCGCTGCGGATCGCGGCATGCTCCTCCTGGGGAAACAGGTCGAGAATGCGGGTCACGGTGCTCGGCGCCGTGGCGGCGTGGATCGTGCCAAACACGAGATGCCCCGTCTCGGCCGCATGAATGGCGGTCTTGAAGGTTTCCACGTCGCGGAGCTCACCGACGAGGATGATGTCGGGGTCTTCACGCACCGCGTGCTTCATGCCGATCTCAAAGTTCTTCACGTCGGTGCCGATCTCCCGCTGATTGATCAGACACTTGTCCTCGGTGAAGACGAACTCGATCGGGTCTTCGAGCGTCAGGATGTGCTTGCGATAGTTGCGATTGATGTAGTTGAGCATCGAGCCGATCGTCGTGCTCTTGCCGGAGCCCGTCACGCCCGCCAGAAGCACCATCCCCTGGTCGAGTTGGCAGAGCCGCTCGATGCCCGGCGGGAGGAAGAGCTTCTCGAAGTCGGGAATGCTGTCGTTGACCTTCCGGGCCACGAGGCCTATCGAGCCCTGCTGGGTCAGCAAATTGACACGAAACCGCCACCTCTTGCCGTCGATCGTGCAGGAATAGGCGAAGTCAGCCCCGCCGTCCTCGGCGAAGATCCGTTTCTGCCGTTCGTCAAGCATCGGCATACACAGCCGCTTCATCTGTTCGGCGTCGATTCGCGGATACTTCAGCGGCGTGAGCGCGCCCTTCACCCGCATGAAGGGCGGCTGGCCGACCTTGAGGTGGAGGTCGCTGCCATTGAGCTTCACCAGCGCCTCGTAGAGGCGGTCGATCTCGAGGCCCGCGGCAGCCGGCTTGGCGGGCGGGGCATCCAGAGCAGCGGCGGGGGGTGCCGCCGGTTCAGTCGTGGGGTCAAGCGTGGCCATGATGCAAGGCGGGTCGGACCGCGATCCCGCGCGCCTGGAAAAGTTCCTTCACCTCCCGGATCGTACACTCTCCGAAGTGGAAGATGCCAGCGGCCAGAGCTGCGTCGGCTCCGCCAAACTCGATGGCGTCGGCCAGGTGCCCTGGACAGCCCGCCCCCCCACTGGCTACCACGGGAATGCCCACCGCCCTGCTCACCGCGGCGGTGATCTCCAGATCGTAGCCATCGCGGGTGCCGTCTCGGTCCATGCAGGTGAGCACGATCTCACCGGCGCCGAGCCGCTCGACCTCCCGCGCCCAGGGCACTGCCTCGAGGCCGGTCGGCACGCGGCCCCCGTTGACGAACACCTCCCACACCTCACGGCCCGCGCGGACCACCCGCTTGGGGTCGATATTGACCACGGTCGCACAGCTGCCCAGCCGGTCGGCCACCGCAGTCACGAGGTCGGGCGTTCGGACCGCCGCCGAGTTGATGCTCACCTTCTCGGCTCCGGCATGAATGAGTTGCACGGCATCATCGAGCGTGCGGATGCCGCCACCGACGGTGAACGGCATGAAAATCGTCTCCGCGACCCGCCGCACCATGTCGAGCATGATCGCCCGCCCCTCGTGGCTGGCCGTGATGTCGAGAAAGACGAGCTCATCGGCTCCTTCGGCTTCGTACCGCGCTGCCACCGCGACCGGATCGCCGGCATCGACGAGCTCCAGGAACCGCGTCCCTTTGACCACCCTCCCCTTTTCGACATCGAGGCAGGGAATGATTCGCTTCGCGAGCATCACCCTCTCCTGCTGATGACACCCTCGGTCGGGCTGGAGGCATTGGCATAGAGCCGCCGCGGCATCCGCCCGGCGAGAAACGCCTCGCGGCCGGCATGGCAGGCGGCCTTCATGGCCCGTGCCATCCGCAGCGGGTCGGCGGCATGGGCGATCGCCGTGTTGAGCAAGACGCCATCGACTCCGAGCTCCATCGCTTCGGCCACATCGCTGGCGGTACCCACGCCGGCATCGACAATCACGGGATAGTCCGGATCACCGTCCTTGAGATACTCCATGCAGATGCGGAGATTGTTGGCGTTGAGGATGCCCTGTCCGGAGCCGATCGGGCTGCCGGCCGGCATCACACTCGCGGCGCCGAGATCTTTCAGCCGCCTGGCAACGACGGGGTCGTCGCTGGTGTAGACGAGCACCGTGAAACCATCTTCCACGAGTCGAGCGGTCGCCTCGAGCGTGCCGACCGGATCGGGAAGCAGCGTCTTGGTGTCACCGAGCACCTCCAGCTTCACCCACTCCGATCCGGGATTGCCGAGATCTCGCAGCAGTTCGCGGCCGAGCCGCGCCACCCGGACGGCGTCAGCGGCCGAAAAGCGGCCGGCCGTATTGGGCAGAAGCGTGTACCGCGTGGCATCGAGGTGATCGAGAATATTTTCACCGGCCGCGTTCAGCAGCCGCTCCCGCCGCACCGCCACGGTCACGCAGTCGGTACCGGAAGCCTCCAGACATCGGGCCATCTCGGCGTAGGAGGCATATTTCCCAGTGCCGACCACAAGGCGGCTCGTGAGCGCCACGGTGCCGATGCGGAGCGCGGCGGTCGCGACAGAATCAGCGGCAGAGCTCATGGGCAGGCAGGGTGCAGGGAATGCGGCATGGGGCGAAGGTCTCACCCACCGCCGACAAGTGTGACGACTTCCAGTCGGTCGCCGCTCGTCAGCATACACCGGTCGAGCTCGGCCCGCGGCACAACCCGCTCGTTCACCTCAACAGCAACCGGGCGCCCCTCGAGACCGAGGGCCCGCACCACCCCCAAAGCCGTTGTCCCGGCAGCAAACCGCCGGGCCTCACCGTTGATGGTGAGGAAGCAGGCGGCTGCGGCAGCGTCACTGGCGAGATGGTCGTTCATCGACATCATGGCGCCACCGCGCCGCGGGGCCGGGCCACGTCGAGGGGAACCAGTTCGCTGATCACCGGCGCCGACGCATTGGCCTGTTGGGGAGACCAGGGAATGCCATAGGCGGCCGTCGCACCCGTCGTGCAATCGGTCACGTAGATCACCGACGGCGCCAACTGCCGACGGCCGATCCGCGGATTTGGCCGCAGCTCGGCGCTGCCAGCCACGAGCAGGAATCGAGGGTTCTTCGCCTGCCCTGGCTGAAAGCCCAGATCGCCAAGCACGTTGCATTTGTACGAGGTCGCGAACAGTGCCGAACCGGCGTTGAGCACACCACCGGTGAGATCGCCGGTGGCGAAGTCGAGCACGAAGATGCCTTCAATGCTGTTGGCCATATCGATCGGGGCCGTACAGACGGCGAAAGACTCATCGGCCTGAGACGTGATGGCAAACGCCTTCGGGAGATCCCGTCGCGGCGTGAGCCCCCAACCACAAGAAACACCGATCGCAACACCGACAGCCAGCAGCGTACCAGCGGCAATCCCGTGGCGAGATGATGCTTTCATCGACAAATATCCTGCGTGTTGAGAAGCGGGCACACTCATGGCTTGGCCACCTCGGCCGGCAGCACCGAGAGCCGAAACTTCCCGATGGTGTGCTGGCCGTCGGCATACTGCTGGTCGATCGTGATCGTCAGCGGGGCACCGGGGGGTAGCTTCACATCGGCCGGGATCTCGAAGGTGGCGTGGTGTTCCTTGCCGTTGCCACCGGAGATGGCCCAGCCGGTGGCAGCCTTGTCGTCGATCGCGCCGGCCGCGGTAAAGTTGGGCTGCTCATAGTCGGCCTTCGCGATGGCAAATTTCACCGCCGTCGGCGTGTCCGGCTTGCCAGGGGCGCCGTACATCACGCTGAACGTGCTGAGGACAAAGTTGCCGTTGCCCGCGCGGCCCGGGCCCTGAGAAGGCAGGCTCGGGTCGGGCAGCACCACCAGGCGAATCGCCCGCGGCTCCAGGCCCTCCGGCACCACCGCCTTGATCGTATACGTGTCTTTCGCGAGCGGGCCCGTCACGGTGACGATTCCGTCGGCCGCGATAGCGCCGGTGGCACCTGCCATGCTCGTGAATGCGGTGGGCACCAGGGGCTTTCCGGCTGCCGCAGCCGGCGGGGCCGCAGGAGCGGGAGCGGGTGGGGTAACCGGAGTAGCGGGAGGCGCTGGCGGAGTAGCGGGAGGCGCTGGCGGAGTAGCGGGAGCCGGAGGCGGTGGGGGCGGCGGCAGGAGCTTGGCGGCCGGAACAGCCACGAGCTTGCCTCCCGAATGCGTGCCCACCAGCAACTGCTTGCCATCGGGGGCGAAGGTCACGCACCACACACTCGACTTTTCAGCGGCGGGCCCCTCCTGTTCCCCGGCGGCGTTCACATCCCAGAGTTTGACCGCGCCATCAAGACTGCCCGACGCTAGCCGGCCACCGTCCGACGAGAATGCCACGCTCGTCACCCAATCTTTATGTCCCTTGAGCGTGGCAAGTTCCTTCTTGTCGGCGATGCTCCAGAGCTTCACCGTGCGATCAGCCGCCGCCGTGGCAAGCTTCGCCCCATCCGGAGAAAACGCGACGGACCACACGGCATCCCCATGGCCCTCGAGTTTGGCCTTCTCGGTACCGCTGGCGGCGTCCCAGAGTTTGACGATCTTGTCGCCGCCTCCGGTGGCCAGCGTGCCGCCGTCAGGCGAAAACTCGACGGCGGTCACCGGACCCGCGTGGGCCGTGATCGATTTCACCTCGCTGCCGTCGGCAGTCTGCCACACGACGACGGTGCCATCCTCGCCGGCCGTGGCCAGCTTCGTGCCATCGGGCGAAAAGTCGAGCGACCGCACCCAGCCCTTGTGCTTCTTGAGGTCACTCTTCAGCGTGCGGGCTGGATAGTCCCAGAGTTTGACGAGCCCGTCATAGCCGGCGGTGGCGGCAAGTTTTCCATCCCGTGAGATCTTGACCGCCCAGACGGCGGTGGGATGACCAGGCAGATCACCTACCCGCGCCCCGTCGGCCTTCCAAACGACCACGTCGCCCGGGCGGTAGAGCAGGCTCTCGCCGCCGGCCGTTGCGAATGTCGCCCCATCGGCGGCGAAATCGGCCGCGATCACCCAGCGGCCCAAGGCATTGAGGGTCGCCGCGGGGGCGGGCGGGTCGGCAGCGACCGCCCGGAACGCGAAAACAACCAGCACGACACTCATCGGGAGGGACAGGAACCGGGATGGAAAACGCATGTCAGCAGCCTCTTCAAAACGCGATATGGCAAACGTGATATCCGGCAATGCACCGTTCGCCGCTAGTATAGTTAGTCTTCGCCATGGGAATCGAACGCCACAAGAGCCGAACAGAAACCGTGCGGAAGTCCGCTGACCGCCGGGCGATCCTCGTTGCCAGCGGGGATCTTCGCGAGGAGGCCAACCGCGTCTGCTGGCCGGCCCAGCAAGGGCTGGAGGCATCGCTCCGCGAGGCGTTCGCCGCCACCGGCTGGAAACTCGATCGCGGCCACCACGCCTCCCGATCCCGTGGCCATGGCTTCATCGCGAGCGCCCGCGAGGGGCTCGACGTCTTCCGTACCATCGATCCTGATGCACCGCTCATCGTGGCCGAGGCGGTCTGGCAATATTCCAATCATGTGCTGCCGGGCCTCACCACCCACCGCGGCCCGATCCTCACGGTGGCCAACTGGTCGGGCCAGTGGCCGGGGCTCGTTGGCATGCTCAACCTCAACGGCTCGCTCACCAAGGCGGGCGTGCCCTACGCGACCTTGTGGGCCGACGACTTTTCTGCACCGAGCTTTCGCCGTCACCTCCAGGCCTGGCTCGACCGCCGCGCGGTGCACCACGACACGAGCCATGTCGTGCCGGCCGATCGCATCCGCATCCCGGCCAAGGTCGCGGCCGTCGGGGAAGCGATCGCCGCCGACCTCGTTCGTCGCAAGGCCCTGATGGGCGTGTTCGACGAGGGCTGCATGGGGATGTTCAACGCGATCATCCCCGACCGGTTGCTGCACGCGACGGGCGTGTTCAAGGAGCGGCTCAGCCAGTCGGCGCTCTACCACGCCACGATGCAGGTGAGCGATGCGGAAGCCCGTGACGTCTTCCGCTGGCTGGAGAAGGCGGGGATGCGGTTTCACTTCGGCCGTGACGAGGCGACCGACCTCACGCGGGCCCAGGTGCTCCTCCAGTGCAAGATGTACATCGCCACGTTGCGGATCGCCGACCGCTTCGGCTGTGACTGCGTCGGCATCCAATACCAGCAGGGGCTCAAGGACCTCCTGCCGGCGAGCGACCTGGTCGAAGGGATGCTCAACGATTCGCGTCGCCCCCCGGTCACCGCGGAGGGCGCGGCGAAGATCCTCTGGAAGGGCAAGCCGCTCGTGCACTTCAACGAGGTCGACGAGTGCGCGGGGCTCGATGGCCTGCTCACGCAACGCGTGCATGAAGCCTTGGGTGAGCCGGTGGAAAACACGCTCCACGACATCCGCTGGGGCGACTGGGACGAGTCGGGCACGACCGACCAGTGGGTCTGGGTGTTCGAGATTTCGGGCGCGGCGCCGCCGGCGCACTTCGTGGGGGGCTGGAAGGGCGCCGAGGGCTTCCGGCAGCCGCCGATGTATTTTCGGCTCGGCGGCAGCACGCTGGCCGGCGTCAGCAGACCCGGCGAGATCATCTGGAGCCGGATCTGGGTGGACGGCACCGGCAAACAGGACCGCCTGATGATGGATATCGGCCGTGCCGAAGCGATCGCTCTGTCAGCCGCCGAGACTCGTCGGCGGCTGGAGGCGACCACGAAGCAGTGGCCGATCATGCACGCCGTGACCTACGGCATCACCCGCGATCAGATGATGGCGCGGCACAAGGCCAATCACATCCAGGTGGCCTACGCCCGCGATACCGCCGCTGCCGATCGGGCGGCGCTCGCCAAGGCGGCCGCCGCCCGGGCCCTCGGCATCGAGGTCGCCTTCTGCGGCACCCGCCGCAACGGCGCGAGCTGGGCGTAATTGACGACGGTTCGGGGCTGCCCACGCCAAAACACCGCGAAATCACCGACCCTGTATCGAGGTTGGTGAATCGGCCTGAACTCTCTACAGTCCCGAACTGGAACCGATTTGCGGGCCGTGGTTCAGCGTCTTCCCGGCCGTTGCTACCTTCGGTGAGGTGATTTCCTGAGTGGAGGATTTGCCAGTGGGAACCCCAGGATACTTCAAGCAGATTGACGGCTGGTTTGGTCGGCACGAGCAACAATTCTATGAGCATCAGGTTGCGATTGCGGCCAGCCCAGCCAGATTCGTGGAGGTCGGTAGCTGGATGGGCCGCAGCAGCACCTGCATGGCTGAAGCGATCCGGAACTCGGGCAAACAGATCGACTTTTGGTGCGTCGATACGTGGCGTGGAAGCGAGGAGCACCAGCAGTTCGGCGTGGTCAGAGAGGACGCACTGTTTCAAAAATTTCTCACGAACATTGCCCCTTTCCGCGACTTCATCCAACCGCTGCGAATGAGTTCACTGGAGGCCGCCACCACGTTCGACTCCGAGTCCTTGGACTTTGTCTTCCTCGATGCAGCTCACGACTTTGCAAACGTGGTCGCCGATATCGAGGCCTGGCTCCCGAAGGTTCGGCCGACCGGTGTCATCGCAGGACACGATTACCTGTCGTGCTGGCCCGGGGTCGTGCAGGCGGTCGAAGCGAAGTTCGGGGCACGGCCGAGGGTTTTTGGGCCCTGCTGGTATGTTCCAAGAGACGGATCACGGTTGACAGCGGCCGCCCTGCGGGATGTCCTGACTGAATCCAAGTGGTGGCTCCGGCGCCTGCTGCGAACGGGCGCATTCCGCCGGGTTGCCTGAATCGTTCGCTGTCTGCGATCGCTCAATCGATCCATGCCCGCAAGACATCCCGGTTGCGATGGGCCGGCGGCGGCTACGGTCACGGGAAAGCTACTCGTCCGCGTCAACGAAGTCGAAGAGTGCGCTGGCCTCGACGGCCTGCTTGCCCTACGAGTCCATGAAGCTCGGCATCGAGGTCCTTCTGCGGCACCCGTCGCAACGGGGCCAGCTGGAGGGAGTTCGGGGAGCCGGGGGTCGGGGGAATTCGAGGCGAGTTGGCGTATCCTCGCCTCCGAAGCCGAGGATTTCACCGCCCCCGGCGGCCGTGCGTGTGAACATCCAGCTACGCGACCGCGAGCATGCGTTCGAGGGCCACGACCGACCACTTCGCCGTCTCATCATCGACGCGGATCACGTTCACCGGCTTGCCCGCCTCGAGGTGCTCGAGGCTCCAGCAAAGATGCGCCAGATCGATACGATACATCGTGGCGCACATGCAGACCACGGGCGAGAGAAACCGGATCGTCTGCTCCGGGTGGTTCTGCTCCAGCCGCTTGACGAGATGGAGCTCGGTGCCGATCGCCCACGTGGTACCCGGCGGCGCCTCCTCGACCTGCCGCAGAATGTAGCTCGTCGAGCCGGCGAGGTCGGCCTTGTCGACCACCTCCATCGAGCACTCGGGGTGCACGAGCACCTTCACGCCCGACAGGTTGGCCCGCATGGCGTCGACATGCTCGGGCTTGAACATCGCATGCACACTGCAATGCCCCTGCCAGAGAATGACACGGCTCTTTTCCAACTGCTCGCGGGAGTTGCCGCCGAGCGTGGGATCATGCGGGTTCCACACGCACATCTCGTCGAGGGGAATGCCAATCTTTCGCGCCGTGTTGCGGCCGAGGTGCTGGTCGGGGAAGAAGAGCACGCGGCGGGTGCGGGCGAAGGCCCAGTCGAGCACGGCGCGGGCGTTGCTCGACGTGCACACGATGCCGCCATGGCGGCCACAGAAGGCCTTGAGGCTGGCGGCCGAATTGATGTAGGTGACCGGCGTGATGTCGGCGGTGTCGATGACGGTGCCGAGGTCGGCCCAGGCGTCTTCCACCTGCTCGATCCCGGCCATGTCGGCCATCGAGCAGCCGGCGGCCATGTCGGGAAGCACGACCCTCACCCGCCGCCCGCCGCGGGCGGCCACTTTCTCCGGCCGGTTCACGAGGATGTCGGCCGTCTCGGCCATGAAGTGGACGCCGCAGAAGGCGATCGCCTCGCAACCCTCCCGCTCGGCGGCCGATTTGGAAAGCTGGTACGAATCGCCCTGCAGGTCGGCATGGGCGATGACGCCGTCCTGCTGGTAGTGGTGGCCGAGAATGACCAGCCGCGGCCCCATCCGCCGCCGCACCGCCTCGATCCGCTCCTCGAGCACGGCATCGTCGAGCCCGCGGTAGGCGGGAAAGGGGCTGGCGAGAGGGATGTCGGCGACGGTAGACGGCATGGCGGGACGGGCTCCAAGGGTCTCTTCAAGTATAGAACGGATCGAATGGCACTGTGCCTGGAGGGAGACACGCTATACTGCCGCCGCACGCGGCGAACACTTCGCCGCT
>JBIKNV010000283.1:0-4348 GCA_044358475.1 Pirellulales bacterium
CCGTATCCACTCAGCCGCCAGGCGCAAGCCGGCGGGATGACGCGCCGATCGGCGCCGCCGCTGGTCCCCGGGCTCGCGCCCGGGGCTGGGTGGAGCGTAAATAACGCGCTACCCTGCTCTGCCCGCCTGGAGGGCGGGCTTCCAAGCGCGACCGGATGGTCGCCAAGAAACCCGAGGCCAGGATGGCGAGGGTTTCGTACAGCCAGCCGCCAGGCGCAAGCCGGCGGGATGACGCGCCGATCGGCGCCGCCGCAGCCGGCAGTGCGGGTCGTGGCGATTCTGCCGGCGCATCCGGCTGGGAAAACTCTGCGTGTCGCCGGTTGGCGACGCCCTGTCGACCGATTGCGACCTAGAAACATCTTGTGGCCCGGGATGTTCATCTCGGGAAATCACAGGAGCATCTCATGGCAGCCATGGCATCGTGTTTGGCCCCGTCGTCCGCAAAGGCCATGGCCCCTGACTCCCCCCGGCGAATCGTCGTCGTCGATGACGACCGTCGCATGGCGTCGTCGACAGCCCAGTGGCTCTGCGGCCAGGGCTGGCATGCCGCGGCGGCCGGGTCGGCCGACGAGGCGCTGCAGGCGATCGGCCGCGGTCGAATCGACGCCTGCCTGGTCGATGCCAACCTGCCTGCTGGCGGGTGCCTGCGGGTGGCGTCCGTGCTCCGCACTGCGTGGCCGGAGGCGGCGCTGGTGGTCGCCGTTCCGTCCGGTCAGGCTGCGACAGCCCCAAGCCTGACGTCGATTCTGGCTTCGGCCGATGGCTCGGTGACCATGCCGGTCCGCGACGACGATCTCGCTGCGTCCCTCGCCGCCGCCATCGAGGCGGCCCGCACGCGGTCACTCGCGCCGGCCGTCGCCATCCTCGGCAACGATCCCGCGATGCGCGAGGTCCTCGAACTCGCCGACCGGGTGGCCGCGACGCCGGCGACCGTGCTCATCACCGGCGAGAGTGGCACGGGCAAGTCGCTCCTGGCCCGGCATGTTCATGCCGTCAGCCGGCGGACCGGTCGGTTCGTCGAGGTGGCCTGCGGCAGCCTGGCCGAGTCGCTCCTCGAGAGCGAACTCTTCGGTCACGTCGCGGGGGCGTTCACAGGCGCCGTGACGGCCCGCGACGGCATGTTTCTTCGTGCCGATCGCGGCACGATTTTCCTCGACGAGATCGCCACCGCCTCTCCCGCGCTGCAGGTCAAACTGTTGCGGGTGCTCCAAGACTTCGAATTCGAGCCGGTTGGTGGCGGCGACACCCGACGGGTCGACGCCCGTGTCATTCTCGCCACCAACGAACATCTCGACCGGCTCGTGGCCGACGGCCGGTTTCGCGCCGATCTCTACTGGCGAATCAACGTGGTGGCGATCGAGATGCCGCCGCTCCGGAGCCGACGCGACGACATCCTCCTCTTGGCCCACCACTTTCTGAGCCGGGCAAACCGCATGGTTCCTCGCGGCGTGGAGGGCTTCTCACCCGCGGCAGAGGAGGCATTGCAGCGGCATCGCTGGCCGGGCAACGTTCGGGAACTGCAGCATGCGGTGGAGCGAGCCGTGCTCTTGGGCCGGGGGCCGCTGGTTGAAGTGGCCGACCTGCCCGCCACGCTCCAGGCTCCGACCACCGCGGCCGCCTCGCTCAAGCAGGCACTGGCCGATCCGGAGCGGCAACTGATCATGGAGGCGCTCGAGCGCAATGGCTGGCGGCGAGACGCGGCCGCCCGGGCGCTCGGCATCAATCGCACCTCGCTCTACAAGAAGGCCAAGCGGCTCGGCATGAACCTTGCGGGCCTTCGTCTTCAGTAAGAAAACCGGCCCTCCAGGCACGGGCTGTTCCCCTCCTTCAAAAACCGGCCGGCGGCGGTCATACTGTCGGGCCCTCAACATTTCATGAAGGAGCCTGCCTCGCATGTTTCGCAATCTCAGCATCTACGGCCTTCCGCTTTCGGGCCGCCCGAGTGAACTGATCGAACTGGCCCTGTCGTTCGGTTTCGAGGCGCTCGATCTCGACATCCTCGACTTCCAGCGGCAGGCCGAGGCGTTTGGTGCCGATCATGCCCGCCGCCTCATGGTGAGTGCGCGGCTGAAGGCGGGCAGCTTCCGGCTGCCGGTCAACCTGGCCGCCGACGAGGCAACCTTCGCCGCCGACATGAAGCAGTTGCCGGCCCGCCTCGATGTCGCTCAGGCGGCCGAGGCCAGCCGGGCGGTGACGACGGTCGAGTCCGCCTCCGACGAGCACGGCTTCAAGGACTTCTTCGAGCTCTATCGCACCCGGCTCGACACGGTCGGCGAGCAACTCGCTTCTCGCGGCATCCAGCTTGGGCTGGCGATTCGACCCGAGACGGAAGCCCGAGCCGGCAAGGCCCATCAGTTCATCACGACGTTCGAAGAACTGCTGGGGCTCGTGACGACTGCCCACAGCCATGTTGGGGCAGTGGTCGATGCGTGGGCCCTGCATGTCACCGGTGAGCCGCTCGACGTGATCGCGAAGGTGCCCGCAGGACGGATCGTGGAGGTCCGGGTGTCGGATGCTCCGCGTGAGCTGCCGGGACGCGACCTGACCGTCGAGCAGCGGCTGATGCCAGGCGAAACGGGCGTCATCGACGCGACGGCCGTGGTGAAAGCCGCGCAGGCCGCCGGGTTCACCGGCCCGGTCACACCGTGGGCAAATCGCGCCACGCTGGCAGGTCGCGGGAGGGAGAAGACCGTGCGGCTGGCCGGCGATCGGATGGAATCGCTCTGGCGATCTGCCGGTCTGCCGATCGCCACGCCCTGGTTCATGCCGGTTGCCAAGGAAGAGCCCGTCTTTGCCGGCGTTGATCTCGACGCCACTCCCGACGAGGCGTAGCTCACCCGGGTTCGCGAATCCATTCGACCTGCGGTGCACCGCCGCCGTTCACGGCCGAGCCGCGAATGAATTCCGACATGTAGCGGAGTGGCTTGCCGGGCCGGTCGGAGTCGCGGAAGTTGTCGCCTTTCTGCAGGATCGGCAGCTGGTCAGGCATTTCCCCGAAGGCGCGCGTCCCGGCCGCCTGGCAGGGAAACCAGTGGCCGGTGCCCGCAGCATCTTCGAGATAAAACTCCGGGTAGCAGTGTCCCTCGACCCACACCGTTCGGGCCGGAATGCCCTCCGACCGGCACATCGCGATGAAGAGACAGGTGAGTTCCTCGCAGTCACCCCAGCCGTCGGCCAACGCCCGGGCTGCGCCCTTCAGCTCACCATTGCGGTATTCGACGGCTTCGCGGACGGTGTCGTAGATCTTCTCCACCTTGGCCCAGCCGTCGAGCCCCTCGGTCGTCGTCTGGGCAAGCTGCTTGATCTTGGGATGACGCGACTCGATGTAGGGGCTGGGCCCGAGAAAGATTCGCAGGTCTCGGTCTGGCTTGGGAGGAATCAGCAGCTCGGACGTGTCTTCCGGCGACAGGATGGCGGCCCGCGTAAGTTCGAACGTGACGATCGCCTGGGCCTTCGTGCCCGCCCGCAGGCTGGGAATTTCTACGATCATCTGGGAGACGCCGGTGGGCAGCGTGCGGTAGCGCAGACTGCGGACATCGGGCGACACGTCTTCCTCGACCACCCGCACCTGCTGCTCCGGCCACTCGCCGGGCACGGGCATCGTGGCATAGATGTCGCGCAGGCTTCCGTCGGCGGCCCCCACGACCATGCCCACACGAAACCGCAGCGGCCGGGCCTCGCCGAGCCGCAGGCCGCTGCCGGCCGCTTCTGCGTCGACAAACTGTCCGCAGGCAGGGGCGGCGAACCAGACCGCCGGCAGTGATGCGACCAGTGACGCAAGGAGGAACGTCGAGCGCGCGAAGGGCGTTTGATGGTGCATCGGTGTCGATCCTCGGCATCCCGCCGGCTTGCGCCGTGCGGCTTGTTGGTTTATTCCGCCGGCTTGCGCCGTGCGGCTTTTTGGGTTTATCCCGTCGGCTTGCGCCGTGCGGCTTTTTGGTTTATCCCGCCGGGCCACAACGATTTCATCAGTATCGACTGCTGATCGCGGCAGACGGTGGCCGGCACGTGGCGTGAACGGTCGGGCAAGCTGGGCCACGCTGGAAAAAACGCTCGATTGTTCGGGCTCCAGGGGCCTGCTACACTGCGTGGCTCGGTCCGACGTGGCCCGAGCGATCCCTTCCTCTTACCCTCTTTCGCCCGACGAAACCCCCCCTTCATGGTCAACCGCAACCTCATTCGCGAACTGGAACTCGGAGACGATCTCGACACGGAACTGCAGCAGGCCCTCGCGGCCGCCGAAGCGGAGGAATACTCGGTCGGTGCCGCCACCCTCGCGGTGAACGCGGTGCTCCACGGGAAGGTGCTGCGGGTCGACGACGAGTTCGTGCTGGTCGACGTTGGCTAC
>JBIKNV010000282.1:0-4348 GCA_044358475.1 Pirellulales bacterium
CGCGACAGCGACGAGTGCTTGGCCCCGATGCAGTTGGGGATCTGAATCAGTTCCTCGTAGCCGTCGATCGCGAGCACGCGGCCGCAGGGCACGAAGGCGGTGCCGAGCTCGAAGCCGATGAACTGCTCGACACGGCCGGCCAGCCGGCGATAGCGGGCCAGAAAGTCGGCATCGCTGCCGGTCGTAAGCCCCCATGACGGGAAGATCACAGGCAGGCCACCTGCCGCGGCGATCATGTCGAACTGCCGCCCGTAGGCCGCCTCGTCGAAGCCGGCTCCTTCCACATCACGTACGCACGCGCCCGCCACAAACTCACCGTCGACGAGCGTCTCGCGGGTGATCTGCAGGGCCTGCCGCCGCGTCTTATCATCGATCAGCTGCACGTAACCCGTGTCCATATTGACCGCCGGCGTGATGCCGCAGGCGGCCGTGCGGGCCACATGGCCGGTGAAGGCATCCCAGTCGATCTGCCTGTCGGCAGTGAAGGGGAGGAGAATCGCCGACATGCCGCTGATCGTGCGGCGGAGGCGAACAAGTGATGAGGGATCGATGGCGACTGCAGCGTCGGATACCATGACGTGGAGTATTCAAGATGTTGTCGTTGGTGGCCAGCCCCATGCAGTTCCCCCGCATCGCCCGCTTCCGCACCGTCACTGATCTTCGGGGCCACTGCGAGGCACTCGGAGCACCGATTCCCTTCGATGACACGACGCTCTCCGCGGCAACAGGGTCGCCGTTGGCCGCACCGCTTTCGCTCGGCGCTCGGACGGCTGGCAACCGCTGGTGCATCCACCCGATGGAAGGCTGGGATGCCACCGCCGATGGCCGGCCGACCGACACGCTGCTGCGTCGCTGGCGGCATTTCGGGGAAAGCGGGGCCAAGCTGATCTGGGGCGGCGAGGCGGTGGCAGTGGTGCCCGAGGGCAGAGCCAACCCCAACCAGCTCTGTGCCCCCGCCTGCGGAAGAGATGGTTTTGCCGCGCTGCTGCAGGCGGTTCGCGACGCTCATGCGGAGCGGTTTGGTACCACCGACGATCTCATCGTCGCCCTCCAACTCACGCATTCGGGACGGTTCTCCAAACCGACACCGGCTGGGCGGCAGCCGCGGATCGCCTACCACCATCCGCTCCTCGACGCCCGTCACGCCGTCGACCCGAGCGACACCGCCTGCGTGCTCACCGACGCCGACGTTGAACGGCTGATCGACGCTTATCTGACCGCCGCCCGCGATGCCGAGGCGGCTGGCTTCGACATGGTCGACATCAAGGCCTGCCATGGCTATCTGCTCCACGAGTTTCTTTCGGCGCGACGACGACCGGGCCCCTACGGTGGCGACTTCGCGGGCCGCACCCACCTGCTGCGCACGATCATCGAGCGGGTGCGGGAGGCCTGCCCGCGGCTTCTCGTCGGCGTGCGACTGTCGCTCTTCGATGTCGTGCCGTGGCACAGGGTCGGTGATCATGGCGAGCCGTTTCCGTTTGCCGACGCCTTGCCCTACGACTGTGGATTTGGTGTGAGTGAAGCGAACCCGCTCGCGATCAATCTCAACGAGCCGATTCAACTCTTGAACGCGCTTCGCGACGCGGGCGTCTGCTCGGTGAATCTCTCGGCGGGGAGCCCCTACACGGTGCCCCACATCCAGCGGCCAGCAGCGTTCCCCCCCTCCGACGGCTACGCCCCGCCGGAGGATCCGCTCGTGGGCGTGTGGCGGCAGCTCGACGCCTGCCGACAGGCCAAGGAGGCGGTGCCTGATCTGCCGCTGATCGGCTCAGGCTACACCTATCTCCAAGACTATCTCCTCCATGCCGCCCAAGGAGCCGTGCGGGCGGGCTGGATCGACGCCGTGGGGCTCGGCCGGATGGTGCTCTCCTATCCGCACCTTCCGGCCGATTCGCTCGCGGGCAAGCCGCTGGTTCGCACCGCGATCTGCCGCACGTTCTCCGACTGCACCACGGCCCCCCGCCACGGCCTGCGCAGCGG
Organism: Pirellulales bacterium; assembly: GCA_044358475.1. Classification (GTDB taxonomy): domain Bacteria; phylum Planctomycetota; class Planctomycetia; order Pirellulales; family UBA1268; genus CACORA01. The sequence continues at coordinate 1,981 of JBIKNV010000282.1, forward strand.
CTGCTACCCGCTCGACAACTACTACAAGGCGCTGCCGGAAGCCGCCGAGGTAAAGGCAATCAAGGCAGCCGTGTAGCCAGTTTCCCGCCCGGAGCGACAGGCTGTTTGCGCGTATGGCAGAATATCGGTCCCGCTCATCCTCCTGGGGCTTCTGTCATGACCGACGTTTCCGCGCTCCACCACACGGCTGATTCTCCTGCCCACGCTGCCGTCCATCACACGCTCCTTCGCACGCGGCCCCGCCGCGGCTCGCCTGAGACCGACGCCTTTCTGCGGGCCGTGATCAAGACCGGCGCCAGTGACCTCCATGTGCGGGCCGGCTGCTCGCCACGCGTACGGATCGACGGCACGTTGCGCCGAGTGGAACGGGAGCCGCTGCCGGTCGCGGAGTTCGAGGCCCGTGTGCTCGGCCTCCTTGACGACACGGAACAACAGAAGCTCGTCTCCCAGGGCTCCGTCGACATCGCCTACGACCTCGACGCCGAATGCCGGTTCCGAATCAACATCTTCCGGCAGGACTCGGGGCTCTCCGTCGCGGCGCGGCTCGTGCCCCGCACGATCCCGTCGTTCGACTCCCTGCGGCTGCCCCCCGTGTTGCGGCGAATCGCCGACGCACAGCGGGGGCTGATCCTCGTGGCCGGCGTCACCGGCAGCGGGAAGAGCACGACGATGGCCGCGATGCTCGACCATATCAACGAGACCCGAGCCGAGCACATCCTCACCATCGAAGACCCGATCGAGTTTCTCTTCACCGAGAAGAAGTGCGTCATCAACCAGCGGGAAGTGCATATCAACGTGCCCGACTTTCCGACCGCTCTCCGCGCCATGGTCCGCGAAGATCCCGATGTCGTGCTGATCGGCGAGATGCGCGATGCCGAGACGTTTCGGGCTGCGCTCCAGGCGGCCGAGACTGGCCACCTCGTCTTTGGCACGGTGCATGCAGCCCGCTCGGCCCAGGCCATCGGCCGCATTCTCGGCCTCTTTCCGGAAGAAGAACAGGATGCGGTGCGGCAATCCCTCGCCTTCAATTTGCAGGCCATCATCTGCCAGCAATTGCTCAAGTCGAGGAATCCCGAGATCCGCCGAGTGCCCGCCTGCGAGGTGCTCATCGCCACGCCGATCATTCGTAAACTCATCCTGGAGGACCGTGACACCGAGATCTCCGAAGTCATCGAGGCCGGCGACGGCGGCATGATCGGCTGGACCGAAGCCCTCTACCTCCTCTGCAAGCAGGGCCTCGTCGACGAGGAAGCCGCCTGCGAGGTGGCCCCCAGTGCCGAGGCGCTGCGGATGCGGCTGGCGGGCATCCAGTCGTCGACCCGCGGCATCGTCGGCTGACGCGCCCATGGAAGCAACCCTCGAAGGAGCCTGGCGGTGGTGGCTCGTGCTCTGGCCGCACGTGCTCGGCACGTCGATCCTGGCGATCAACGTGGTCGCCTCCGCCCATGCGATTCTCGTCAAGCGCGACACACGGAGCACGATCGGTTGGGTCGGGCTGATCTGGCTCTCGCCCGTGTTTGGGGCGATCGCCTATGCGATCTTTGGCGTCAACCGGATTCGCTCCCGCGCCAGCCAACTGCGGGCCGGCCTCATCACGGTGACCCACGAACTCCGCGATGCGGTGGCCTCGCCCGACCGACTGCGGGAGGCCATCGGCCCCGACGACTCGCCCCTGCGGTCACTCGACCGGCTCGTCCGCGACGTCACCGGCCGCGATCTTTGCGACGGCAACCGGATCGAGCCGCTCGATGGCGGTGACGAGGCCTACCCGCGGATGCTCGATGCGATCACCGAGGCGAAGCGGAGCATCGGCATGGCGTCGTACATCTTCGACAACGACCCCACAGGGCGAATTTTCGCCGATGCCCTCGCCGCCGCCGTGAAGCGGGGCGTGGAGGTCCGGGTGCTGATCGACGGGATCGGGTCGAGCTACACCTGGCCCTCGATCGTCGGCCGGCTGGCGAAGGCCGGCGTGCGGGTCGACCGGTTCCTCCCCACGAGCGTGCCGATCTACTTCCCCTACGCCAACCTCCGCAACCACCGCAAGATCCTCGTCGTCGATGGTGAGGTGGGCTTCACCGGAGGCCTCAATATCCGCGATGGCTGCTGGCTCTCCCACAAGCCTCGCCACCCGGTTCGCGACATGCACTTCGAACTGCGGGGCCCGGTCGTCGCCCACCTGCTCGAAGTGTTTCTGGAGGACTGGTCGTTTGCCACTGGCGAGGTGCTGGCCGGCGACCATATCGACGGCTACTTTCGCGAGGCCTGGCGACCGCAGATCGCGCCGGCGGGCGCGGCCCTCGCCCGCGGCATCCGCTACGGGCCAGACGACCAGAACATCGGCCAAATCAAGCTCGTGCTCGTGGGT
>JBIKNV010000284.1:0-4312 GCA_044358475.1 Pirellulales bacterium
GAAATCGGAAGTAGTGGAGCGAGATCGGGTCCTTCACCACGAACCAGGCCTGGCCCTGGTAGACCTGGCGATTGGTGATTATGTCGCCCCGCCGCTTGAGCCCGACGGGCCGCGTGGTGCTGGAACGGAAAGCGTCGGCGGCGGTGGACATGGGCAGGGCGAAGCCCTACTTCTTGTGGACGGGGGGCAGCGGGCTCTGCGCGGAATGAATCCTCATCGTCGCCGACTGGCCTGCCCGAAGGAGCCATCGTTCGGAATCGGCATTCTGCCGGTTGTCGACCTCGGCCACGACACGAAAGTTGTTGCCTGCCTGCACCAGCGGACTCGTGAACACGATCCGCCCCTCGAACGACTCGCGGCGACCACCGGCCAGCTGCACCTCGACCGTCACCGGGCGGTCCCGCACGTCATCGGCATTCCACTGGCCGGCATTCACAAACCCCTCCACGCGGAGCTTGTCGATCCGCACGACGTGGGCCAGCGGGTCGCCCGGCTGCATCCACTCTCCCTCGTGCGGAAAGATCTGCACCACGACGCCATCGAGCGGTGACTTGATGAGCCGTCGCTCGATCGCGCTTTCTGCCGCCTCGAGCTCCACACCCTTGCTGGCCGCGGCCAGCTCGTTCATCCGTCTCTCGAGCTCCGCCTGCTCAATCTGCAATTCCCCCTTCTGGTGGTTGAGCTTGAGGCGGTTGCGCTCCACCTCGGTCACGCTCCCCGGCACCTTCGTATGCGATTCCAGCGCCTTCTGGTGCTCCGCCTCCGCCACCTTCTCCGCGGCGACCGAGTAGCGGACGTCGACGTCGCTTTCGGCCTTGGCTGCGGCCTGATCGTGCTCGGCCTTGGCCCGCCGCTTCTCCATCTGGGCCTGATTGTCGTCGATCCGGGCGATCACCTCACCGACCCGGACGGCGTCTCCCTCGCGAATCGCCAGCTGCAGAAGCACCCCCGCCTCGCGGGCCGGCACCTTCGCCTCCTCGACGAGCGACACGAGGCAGTTGGCCAGCAACGGTTCGTCAGAAGCCGCCGCCTGCGCACACGCGACCCGCGCCGCGACACTCGCGATGAGAACCAGCACTCCGACACCACCATCGTGCATCCGCTTCATGATCGACGCCTCCCTACCACAGCCGGAAAAACACCTGCGACTGGATAAACGCCAGCACGTCATGGAACCAGACAAACCCCAGCGACCGCTTGCCACAGTTGATCCGGGCCGTCACGCTCGCGCCGGCACCGAGCTCTTCTTTCTCGTGCCGCGTGGGGTCGATCGTAATCCGCACGAGCACCGTGTTGCCCTGCTCGCCACGCACCTCGGCCTGTTCGTGGATCTCCTTCACCATGCCGTAATGTCGCGTGCCAGGATCGGTGGCGAGAATGTAGTCGACCTCCAGCTCACGGCCCGTCTGCGTGGCCTCGGCCATGGCGCGGTTCACATAGCCGAGCCGGTCATCGGGCATGTGCACCTCCAGCTCCCACGGGCCCGTCTTGTCGGCCACCCGCATCAACACCTGCCCCTTCTCCACCGGCCGCAGCAGCAGCCGATCGCGAACCTGCCAGGTCACGATCACACCGTCGATTGGGCTGCGGACCTCGAGATCCGTCTTCTTCGTCTCGTAGAGGGCCAGCTGCGTGGCGAGGCTCTCGATCTCCCGCTCGAGCTGGGCAGCACGGCCGGCCATGCGGGCCCGCTCATCAGCGGTGATCTTCGTGTCTTCGAGGATCGCCCGCCGCGTCGCGACAAGCTGCTCCTCGCTCGAGGCCTTGCGGCCGAGCACGTCGGTGATCGCCACCTCGAGATCGGTGTTGCGGAGGACAGCCAGTAATTGCCCCTCGTCGACCCCGGCGCCGTGGTCGAGACTTGTTTCCAGCCGCTCCACGACGCCGTCGATCTCGGCAAACACCTCGCGACGATGCACCGGCTCGAGCGTGCCCTTTCCCTCGAGCCGCAGATCGGCCGGGATCAGCACCAGCGCCGCGATCGCCGCCACGGCCGACAGCCCGGCCAACACCGTCCGCGGCAGGTTGCGGGCCGTGGTGAGCGCCCGTGATTTCCCGAGAAAATTGAGCACGGAGTAGAACGGGAGGCTCGTGTGATCAATGGCGTTGGAAATGGCCACCTTGCCATGCTCGGCCACAAGTTCGACCCGGGCCCGCTTGCCGCCGTCAAACGAGCTCGCGGCGAACCACTCGGCAACGATCGCCCCAATCGGCTCCGGCGCCTCCTTCGACACCGCTTCGGCCTTGGCCACCGCCACCGCATCGACGCCCCCCGGCTTGACCACCGGCGTGAGCCGCGGCTTCTCCAGCGGGATGATCGCCAGGGCGGTGGCATGGGATTCGTCGATGTAGTTTTCGAGTTCCTCCTCGATCTGCGGCGGCAGTTCGCGGGAGGCGTCGGGATGCCAGAGCGGATCCCCCGCCTTGGCCACAACCCGCACCAGGGCCTCGATCGCCTGGACGGCCGTGGCCCGGCGTTCGATCGACTCCTGGCCGCTCACCGCCTCCAGCCGCAGCTTTCGCTGCCGCTTCACAAGCACGCTCACGCGGTCGCAGCCGATGATCCGCCGGGCCTCGTTGGCGAGCACAAACGCGGTCGCGACCGGATCGAGCGTCTCATGCACCGCCCGGCTAAACCGATCGACCTGGGCGAGCGTGGACTGCTGGGCATCAAGCGTGCGGAGTTGCCGTCGCTCCAGGTAGCCACCCGCCACGGTCGAGACCTGGTCGAGAAACTTGAGATAGCCCTGCTGAACGGCGACCTCGTTGGGATGATGAAACACCTCGAGGAGACCGGCCCGCGAGCCAGACCGTATGATCGGCGCGGCCACCACCAGCAGATCGGTGGGATTGCTCGCGATGACCTTGCCGTCGGGACCTTCGAGCGACGCCCGTGGCGGCACAAGCAGACCATTCGGGCTGCCCATCAGGGACTGCACGAGCTGACCGTGGGCCTGCTGCGACTCGGGGGCATCGGTGAGCCCCGTGCCCTGCATGCCGGCATGGCAGACCGGCTCCACGCGACCCTGGTCACCCGCCAGCCACACCAGCCCGGCCACGGCTCCCATCGCCTCCAACACGCGGTCGAGCAGGCCGCGAAAAAAATCCGCCTCGGCCATGTCGGCCCGGGAGAGCGCCTCGATCTCGCCGACGAGCGCACGAATCTGCTGCCGTGCTTCCTCGACGGACTGGGGATCGACGGTGCTCATGGAAGTGTTGAAGGACGACGGTCAGCCACGGTCCGGGGCTGGTGCGGGCGGGCACGACGCCCAACTCCTTAGGCCTTCGTCTGCGGCACCACCCGCTTCTGGACGTCGGTCTCGAGCATGCCGAAGGCCTGCTCATGACGCTGCACGGCCATGACGAGCGCCGCGGCGAGCCGCTTGGCGGTGAAGAAATTGACGATGATCCGCTGCGTGAGCTGGATCGTTTCCGGCGAGTTGCCACCGACCTGCTTGTTGAGGCCGAAATCGACGATGAGCTCCTCGGGCGTGCCAGTCACGCGGCAGAAGTTGGCATACGTCGCGAGAATGTGGGACTCGTCAACTGGGACGGGCATCTGATCGGGGGCAGCGGTTCTCTTCTCTTCGGCCATGAAGGTCTCCAGGAAAGGGGTGTTGGAAAACAAAAAAACAGTGCATCACTGACAAGGTTCCGAGTATACCTCCCACCCCTCGCGGGGGCCATGAGGTCCACTGCACAACCCGGCTTCGCCGCTGGCTCAGCCTGTCGCCCCAGTACGGACGCCGAGGCACTCCGGTTCACCTTGCTTCATGCCTCCGGAGCCAGGCAACGGTGACAAACCGCCGCATGAGCGCCGCGAACGCCCGCCATGCGTCGCGATGCCACCTGGCGTCGCCCTCCGGCTCCGAAACGCTCAGGCCGCCGAACGACAGCCGGCAGGGCCAGCCGCGCGAGGCTGCAATCTGGTCAAACCGCTCGGCAATCCTGAGCGCCCAGGCCGCTCCGAGCGTTTCCCGCAGGGCCAGGAACGGCGGATCGACGACAGTCGCCAAGGGATGCGCAGAGCGGTCACCAGCTTGTCGCACGCCAACGTTCCGCCAGCCCTGGCCTACCGCGATCACGGTACCCGCCGCAGCGGTGCCGATGGCAACACAGTCGACGACGGGCGACGCGATCACGCTGGTGATCTGGGAGTCCATGGCGAGCCCGGGCAGGAAGGGCCGCATGAGCACGATCTGGCCGGCGGTGATGAGCGTGGCTGCGACGCCGCGCCGCGTGGCGATGAAGTTCATCCAGCCAACCAACGCCAAGATGAGCATGAACCATTCGGCGAGGATGTGAACGTCGG
>JBIKNV010000285.1:0-4311 GCA_044358475.1 Pirellulales bacterium
CATTGGGAAGCAAAGTAGTTGGTCACCGCCGTGCCGGCGGTCTTCGGAATATGGATGAAAACGACGGGAGGGGCCGGTGGCGTCGACCCGATATTCGGGCCCGGATCACGACTGCTCATCGCGAACACGCGAATGAAGACAGAAACCTTGGCAGTGCGCACATGCGGTATAGGAAACCGGATGCTACGAAACACCGTCAAGCCCGATCGGCGGCAACGTACAAGGGCGGAACCGACAAGCCGGCACCGCGGCCCGGGCGGGCATGATGGCAACGGCACGCCGGGTTCCGCGCGTCACGGATAGCCGGTCACCGACGCGGTCGTGAAGGCGGAGCCGGTGGAGAGCGAGCGGACCCAGCTGCCGGTGGACGACCGCCCCAGGATGCCGGCTCGCCGCGGCGGCCCGACGGCGGCCGAGTCGTACAGCCCGGCGAAGGCGAGCTGCCACTGCGCGCTCGTCGGCCAAGCCCCACCGAATTTACTGTTCTGGAACTGCGAGCCCTGCTTTCCGAGCACCCACCACACGCCGTTCTCCTCGATCTGTCCGGCAATGTCGTCGTCGCCGTCGCCGTCGAAGTCGTCGCTGACGATGTTCGTCCACGTGACCGATGTGCTCCAGGTTCCCATTTTGGAGCTGATGAAGGAGCTCGATTGACTGTCGTAGGAAAGCAGCCACCAGACATTGCTCGAGTTACGGGCGGCGATCGAGTCGCGGCCGCTGGTGTTGCCGTCGAAGTTTCCGGCGAGCACCTCGATCCAGTCCACCGTCATCGCCCAGCCCGCGAGCTTCGTGTTTTTAAAACTGCTCGAGGTGGAATCGTAATGCAGCATCCACCATGTCCCCGTGGAGGTTCTGCCGGCGATACCGTCGCGGCCGCTGGCTGCGCCATCGAAGTTGCCCACCACGATGTCCGACCAGGTGACGGCGGTCGACCAGGTGTTCATCGAAGTGTTGACGAAAGTGCCGCCGCCGGTGTCGTGGAGCATCCACCACATGCCCGACGGCGCGCGGCCGGCGATGTCGGCACGTCCCTGGGGGTCGGCATCGAAGTTGCCCACGACGACGTCGCTCCAGGCGATGTCGGACCTCCACATCCCCATGCGGGTGTTGATGAAGGTCGAAGACGACTGGTCGTAGTGGAGCCACCACCAGGCCCCACTCGCCGTTCGACCGACGATGTCGTCGCGGCCGTCGGCGTCGAAATCGCCCACCGAGATGTCGGACCAGGTCGTGGCGGTCGACCACGTGGCCATCGACTGCGTGGTGGGCGAGTCATTGGGGTTGGCCGGCGTGAGGGCCACCTGCCAGAGGCCGCTGGTGGCGTCGCGCGAGGCGATGTCGGTGCGGCCGTCGGCGTTGAAGTCGCCGGAGACGATCGTCGGGGTCGGGTCGCCGAAAGGCAGCAGGTTGACCGTCACCGTGCCGACCTGCCCCAGGCTACCAGCCTGCCAGGTGAGGTTGATGTCGGAGCTGTAGCCGCCGTTGTCGTCGAAGGGGAAGGCGTAGCTGCGGGCGGCGATCGTGGGCGCCGGCACGTTGTTCTTGCGGTCGCCCTCGTGCCAGAACCCGGAGTAGGCGTTCCAGCTGCCGACGGGGCTGCCCTCTGCATCGACCGGATAGAAATCCGCAAACTGCAGCACGTTCGTATTGAAGGCCTGCAGACCCGTGGGGGCGTAGACCGTCACGGTGCCCGCCGTCGCATCGACCTGGTACACCTCCATCGGCGTCTTGAACTGTGAGAAGGCGATCATTTTCATGCCCGTCTGAATGCCGGCCGTGGATGCCGACGTGTCCGTCCAGCCTGTGGGGGGCGCAAGGAGGCTCACGGTGCCGTAGCGGGCTTCGGTCGTGGCGGGGCCGTAGTCGAAGTCGAAGTCGATCGTGAGCTGACCGAGATCGGTCGCGCTTTGCATCGCCATGTAGATCTCTGTCACGTCACCGGCGGGATTGACCTGCAGGTAGCCATTAGACGCGTGGTTGGTTGGGGTGCCGATGGGCGCACTGAACTGGAGATTCAGCGTGTTGGCGGCGACGTCCAGTTGGACCGTGAACGTCTGGATCTCCGTGCCGGCGAGTTTCAGTGTGCCGGTAAGGGTGGGCCACACCACTCCCCAGCCGCCTGACGGCGGCGACGGGATCGCTGCCGTGAGCTGCGATGGGAGGTAGTAGACTTGAGCGCCTGAGGTCGAGTTCGGCGAAAGGTCGGCAGCCGTCCCCGATGCCCGCTGCGAGAGGTCGACACGGACCAGATTCAATCCCGACAGGAAGCCGACGCGGTTCTCCAGATTGCTAGAGGGGCTCATGCCCCGGTTCAGCCAGCTCGACATCTGGTTTTCAATGTTGCCGAGCACGGCATGATCCCAGTTGCTTTCACCCTTTTCCGTCACGAAGTACTGCTTCTGGTAGACGTCGTCGGCAAAGACGCCGTCGCAGGCGAAGACCATCTGCGAGGGGCTCGTGAGCCAGTTCAGGTTTCCGCCCGAGTAATACCCCGGGTTCCACCACTTGGGCGGCGCCGGAACGCCTCCGGACGTGAACGCGTTGTCGTTCGGTGAAGCCGTGCTGTTGGTCGCGAAGTAAGGGTAGAAGACCTGGTACTTCTGCGCTGTCGAAGGGGGGGTGATCGTGTTGGTCTGACCGTCGAACGTTCCCAGTTCGGTGAACTCGATGACCGTGTAGTTCGTCGTGTCCGATCCGGTGTCGTTGATGCTCGGCACTGCGAAGTCCTGCCGCAGCTTGCCCTCGTAGATCTTGCCAGGCGTCGCGATGATGTGAGTGGGCGTGCTGAATGCTGCGAACAGATCGTGGATCGCCTGGTCGAACGCCGTCACCAGCGGCGTGGACGGGGGCACGACGAACGAGAGCAAGGCGGTGGTCGCATGCGAAAATGCAGCCGTGCTGAAGAGCGTCACCTCGTGCTGGTTCGTCGTCGAAACAGCCTTGACGCTCGTGCCCGCCGGAAGCGACTGCCCGCGGACCTGGAAGGCCGTCGTGATGTTCGTGTTGAGCGGGGCGTTGGAACCCTGATGCGGTGTCACCCAGGTGCCGGTGATGGTGAAGGTGGCCTCGAAACCGCCGGTGACGGCTGTCGACCCGCTGATGGAGCCGGCGTATTCCTGGATGTTGTTCGGGGCGGCGGCGGCGGTCAGCTGGTCGATGAGGTGATGGGGCCCGAGGAGCCGCGACGGCGACGACTGCACGACGCCCGCGTAGGCGGAGAAGGCAGGCTCTGTCGCATACGTCGCGAACTGATCGAGGATGTCCTGCCGGGTCAACGTGGAGAGCACGCCCGCTCCTTCCGGGAAGTCGGCATCGGGTGGATCCAGCGTGACCGTGATCGGCATCCCGAATTGGTCGATCTGCGAGAGATCGAGGTTCAAGGAGTTCGATGCGTCCGAGCCATTGAGCGTGAACTCAACCAGGTCGTAGGGCACGCCGCCGACCGTCGGCAGATCGGGGGTGGCACCGGTGAGCTTGTACGACGTGACGAAGCCGTCGGTGGGATTCAACGCCAGCGATACCAAGCCCGTCGATGCATCGACTTGGTACGCATTGACCTTGTCGACGATCGTCAGATAGAGGTCGTTGCTCGCGCCGGTGGCATTGTCGAACAAGACCTTGATCGTCTGGGCAGACAAAAGATGACGCGACTCCAGCCGTTCGACGAGCAGCCCGCCAAGAAACGTGCGAGCGTGCCTGCCTCTCGTGGCTCGGCTAACGCTGCGACGTTTCGAGTCAGTCGGAGATGACCATGCAAACGATCCCATGCCGGCCCTTGCTGCGGGTGAAAACGGCCAGAAGGCAACGCACCTCGTACCTGGAAGTCTGATTCCCAACTCGGCAAATAGCAAGCGTTGGGCCCGATGGGATGCAGACGCCAAGATTCACCGCTGTTCAGCCCGCTCAGCCCCAGATTCGGCTGATCACGCTGTAGTAGATCGGGATGCCGATGCTGATGTTGAATGGGAAGGTCACGCTCAGCGACAGCAGTTCGCAGAGCCCCGGATTCGCCTCGGGCTTGTGATGATTTCGATGCGTGTGACGGCTTGCAAGAAGGTGTTCTCCAAAGGCTGGAGATACCTTCGTCATGTGGGGCCACGCCGACCAATAGATAAAGCGAGACAATCTATAGATAAGATGTATTGTCTCGTCAGGCGGCGGCGATCGCCTTCTGCTCGTGCACCGCGGTGGCACGCAGCAGGATGCACCCTTGCAGCACCTCGGGCTTGCCGGGGCTGCCGACCGCGGCGGTTGGGCAGGCGATGAGGCCGCCGAGCCGGCCCCACGTTTCCTTGAGGGCGTGGGGAATCG
>JBIKNV010000286.1:0-4310 GCA_044358475.1 Pirellulales bacterium
ACGGGCGAGGTCCGGGAATTGCATCTGTGTGAGGATCATGCCCGGTCCTATCTCAACCAATCGGAGGCGGCGGCCGAAACGCCTGTAGGAAAACCGGGCGGCACGGGCACGCCGCTGGGGGTTGGGCAGACGGCCGAGGAGCTGTCGGTGCTCGACCAAAAAACCTGCGGCATGTGCGGCATCTCGTTTTTCGAGTTTCGCAATCAGGGTCGGCTCGGCTGTTCGCATGACTACGTCGCCTTCGAGAAGGAACTCGAGCCGCTCATCGCCAACATCCATGGCGCCACGGAGCACGTGGGCCGCCGTCCTCGGCAGGCTGCCGCGATTGTCATGCCGGCGGAGGGCACCGAGGGGCTGACCCGCGTGATTGGCCTGCGGCTGGAAATGAAGGAGGCGATCGCTCGCGAGGATTACGAAAAGGCCAAGGAGAACCGCGACCTGATCCGTGAGATCGAGGAGACCTGGCTCGGCCCGTCTGCCGCATCACCCATCCCGCCGGAAGCGACACCATGAAAATTGATACGCTCACCGACTCCATCGGCGAATGGCTGCGGGGCACCGGGCCCGAATCCGATATCGTCATGAGCAGCCGAGTGCGGCTCGCGCGCAACATCGCCCACTTTCCCTTCGTGAGTCGCGCATCGGAGCAGGAGCGGTTCGATACCGAGGCGTTGCTTCGTGAGCGGATCGCCGCCTCGCCGATCGGCGGTAGCCTCGAGTACATCGATGTCGGCCACCTCGAGGAGATCGATCGCCAGTTTCTTGTCGAACGTCAGCTGATCAGCCGCGAGCATGCGGAAGCGCAGGGTGCCCGGGGTGTTGCGATCGACGGTCGCGAGCAGGTCAGCCTGATGATCAACGAAGAAGATCACCTGCGGATTCAGTGCATGCACAGCGGTCTTGACCTCGCGGGGGCGTTCGAGCAAATCCGCGCTGTCGACGAGGAAATCGAGAAGGTCGTGCCCTATGCCTTTCACCCCAAGTGGGGCTACCTGACCGCCTGCCCAACCAACGTTGGCACGGGCATCCGCGTGAGCGTGATGCTCCACCTTCCGGCCCTCGTCATCACGCGACAGATCGACAAGGTGTTTCGGAGCCTGCACAAAATCTCGCTGGCGGTTCGCGGACTCTATGGTGAGGGCTCCCAGGCGATGGGGGACTTCTACCAAATTTCCAACCAGACCACTCTCGGCAAGACCGAGGAGGAGCTCATCGAGCAGGTGGGCGACGTGGTGCCGGTGCTCATCGACTACGAGCGGCGGGCCCGCGAATTCCTCGTGCGCGAGACACAGGAAAACGTGCATGATCAGGTGAGCCGGGCCTACGGCATCCTGCGAACCGCCCAGACGATCAGCGCCGAAGAAACGATGCAGCTGCTCTCCCGTGTTCGCATGGGAGTGCTGCTGGGGCTGATCGGGGATGTGACGATTCCCGACATCAACGTGCTGCTGGTTCGCACCCAGCCCGCACACCTCCAGAAGATTCGCGGCGTGGAACTCGATACCAACGATCGCAATATTGAGAGGGCCCGCTATCTCCGCCACCACTTCGAGGGCGGAACGGAGCCTGCCAACTGACGCTCACGCGAGCTTCCCACGAAGAGCGCGGACGACCGGTGGTGGCACGAACCTGAGCAGAGCTGCATCGTCTGCCAGCGGAGTGATCTGCTTCAACAGCGACGACGAGATGTGGGAATACTGGGCGTCGGCCATCAGGAAAACCGTCTCAACCGACGGGTCGAGTTTCCGGTTGGCAAGTGTCATCGTGAATTCCGCGTCGATGTCGGTGAGGGAGCGAACGCCGCGCAGCAAGACGTTTGCCCGCTGCTCCTGGACGAAGGCGACCGACAGGCCGGCAAAGGAGTCGACCACGACCGTCGGGAGGTGGGCCACTGATGCGCGTACCAGTTCGACCCGCTCCTCGAGCGTGAACATCGAGTGCTTGTCGGGATTGATGCCCACGCCCACGACCAGCCGATCGAAAATCCGGCTGGCCCGCTCGATGACGTCGAGATGGCCGAGGGTGACCGGGTCGAAAGAGCCTGTGTACACGGCGGTGCGGGAACGGTTGACGCTGGTCACGGGACGGACTCCGCTGAGACGGAAGGGCGAAAACATGCCGGCCGGAACATCTGCGATATGGCTCTCCGGCCGGAGCGATTATGGTATGGGGCGTCGTTTTCGTGCAGAGCCGAGGAATGCGCCCGTGTCGAAACTGATGCCGCTCATCGGAATGGTACTCGCTGGTCTCATCGGCATACTTTTTCTGGCCGATCTGGCGGCCGGCTTTCCCTTCGGTCGGGTCAGCGTGCTGGCCGACGTCGGATTCGTGCTCGCCAGCCTCATCACGGGATATCTCAGCTGGTCGCTCATCGACCGGACTCGTTCCTGAGCGTGGCCATGGCTTACGCGGCTCGGAGCACCGACCCCCGAGAGGCGGCGTCGCCCCCGCTCCCCAGGATGGCCGGCAGGTCGGAGAGCGTGACGGCCCGCAGGCCCGTGGCGGCCTTGCGACGGATCCAGGCAAGATGCCTGTCGAACCGGCTGCGGACAGCTGCCGGAGCCGTTGAGCCGCCGGCATCGAGAACGCTCAGTCCGTCGGGCCGTCCGCTGCCCCGGCACCAGCCGGTCACCTGCCCGACGAGGCCACTGCGCGGACCTCTCGTGAGTGCGACTTCCCACAGACCCCAGAGAATGCTGCGGCACGGCCAGCCACGGGGCGCTGGCCGCCGGCTGCCGCGAATCGGAGCATCGAAGCGATCGACAGCGATCGTGGTGATGCCCTCTTGGACGAGCGTGTCACGGTGGTCAAGCTGCGCAGGGCCGCGCAGGATCGCGGTCTCCAGGTGGGGCCATGCCTGACGAGCCGATCGCAGCGTCTGGCGCAGCACCTGCCGTGACGGTGGCCAGAACGCGGTGAGATCGAGGGCCACATCGGGAACCTCATCGGCTGCGGCATCGCGGGCGGTGGCGAGTGTCTCCAGATCGACCACCCAGGTCACCGGCACATTGCTTCCGCGACTGCGCGCCATCCAGGCCGTCATCTCGGCCACCGGTGTCCCACGCGGGATAGGGCAAATAAGAATTGCTGCTGCAGTCGTGAGGTTGGTCATTGGTTCTCCCCTTGCCTGTCGGGCGGCCCAGCGCCGGTGCGCAGCGTCTCCGCCTCGTCGGAATATCGACGCCGCTGCGCCCATCGCTCCAGTGCGGCGAACCGGAAGGAAGAGATGACGGCCAGCCGACTGTGGATAAAGTCTGCTGCCGTCACGAACGGGGAGAGGAGGACGACGATTCGCTCTGGATGGGTTGTTCCGGGTGGGCAAGTTCCCAGGCGGCCATGGCGGCCACCAGGCCAGCCGTGGAGGCTTCCGCGGCCTCGACCGTTGGCGGAAAGCCGTACCCCAGCAAGGTTTCGGACGTGAGCGGGCTGATGCTCGCGATCCGCCATGCCCGCAGCCGGTTGCCAAACAATGACACGGTGGCCCTGGCGATGTCCGGACTGGTTACCACGACCCAATCGATCGCGCAGCCGGCGAGCGTCGACTGGGCCGCCGGGTCAAGTTGGCTCACGGCGACGCTCTGGTAGGCGACTGCCTCCAAGACATGATGGCCGGCGGCGGTCAACTCGCGGCGGAGCACATCGCGGCCCCGTTCCGCGCGGACGAGCAGGAAGCGGCTGCCGGGGGGCATGGCCACCAATTTTTCCGCGAGGCCTTCCGCCCGGAAGCTGGAGGGCACCAGATCACAGACGTAGCCCGCGGCGGCGAGGGCAGCGGCGGTCGCCGGCCCCACCGCTGCCAGGCGGGCGGTGCCGAGCGAGCGACCGTCGCGAGAAAGGGCCTTGAGTCGGGCCAGAAACGACTGCACTCCATTGGCACTGGAGAAGACGATCCAGTCGAACGTGTCGGCGGCCCGGATCGCGTCGTCGAGTTCGTGCCACGTGGCCGGCGGTTCGATCCGCATCACGGGCACATGGAGGCAGATGCCCCCCTTCTCGGTCACGAGGTCGATCATGGTCTCCCCTTGCCCAGACGGCCTGGTACTCAGTACCCGCCTGCTTGCCAGCGGCTGAGCCAGCGACGGGACCACTGGTGGAAGGTGGGCCACTTCGCCGACGATCGCCACGGCGGGCGCCGGCCAGGCATGGTTGGCGAAGTCGGTGGCGCACCGGCCGAGCGACGAAACCGCGATCCGCTGGTCGGGCCAGGAGCAGCGGCTGACGATCGTGACCGGCGTGTCGACGGGCTTGCCAGCCTCGAGCAGGCTCTGAGACCAGGCCGCTGCCTGGTCAACGCCCATGTAGACGGCAAC
>JBIKNV010000287.1:0-4308 GCA_044358475.1 Pirellulales bacterium
GTTGCGGGCGTTGTAGGCCTCGGCATACGCCGACGACGCCTGCACGATCGCCTTGCGCGCCGGGTCGACCTCGTCGCCTCGGACAGGGACCGCCAGCAAGACACCCAGCAACGACACCTGGGTCATCACCCGTCGCACACATCCCGTCATGGCATTCTCCCACGTGCTGAAATTGTTGGAGCCCTTCGTCGTCACGGGCCACAGCGTGAGGATACGGCATCGCGCGCTGCAATGCACGAAGCCGGTAGCACGACGCCCGGCCGGCTCAGGCCAGGCCGGCAGCTTCACCACCGATGGTCATTCAAGCTCGCTCACAAAATCCTCGAACTTCGCGTTCGGCGGACGCGGAATGTGATCGACTTCGGCCACCGTGATCTCGTGTGGAAAGCAAAGGACTTCGGCAAAGACGCGACCGAGAGCGTCGACTTCGGAGGAGGTCAGGGGCCGGTCGACCACAGCCCGGAGCACCACCCGGTCGATGGCCGTCTGCACCACCTGGAGCTGCCGGATCGGGGCAATTCCGGCCCATCGTTCCTCTGGAAAGCTCGGCCAGTGCTCGGTGCCGTCGGGGAGCCGCAGCATGTTTCGCTGCCGGCCCGCGATCCGCTCGAGCACGGGAAGCCCACGACCACACGGACAGGCCTCCCCAAAGGCGGCGTAGTCACCGATCTCGTAGCGGATCAGCGGCATGGCGAGGTTGTGAAGCACGGTGATCACAACCCGCCCCACGCGGCCCGGCGGCAGCGGATTTCCCGCGGCGTCGATGATCTCGAGCAGGACGGCCTCCGCCTGCACATGATAGCGGCCCCGTTCACACTGAAAGGCGATGTTGCCGACTTCCTCCGACGAATAGACGTCGGCCACTCCCACGCCCCAGACCTGCCGACATAGAGCGACCGTCTCGGTAGGGAGCATTTCACCGAAGGTGCGCACCTGAAGCAGGCCCGGCAAATGCACATCCCGGGCGGCGGCGAGCCGCAGGAGCGACCTGAGATTGGAAGGATGCGTGAGAATGTACTGTGGTGCTTCCGCGACCAGCCAATCGAGCTGAACCGCCACATCCTCACGGATATTGAGGCTCACGCCAGGCCCCGTGTGGAAGACGTGTTCGGTCGCCGCCCCCCACGTGGACGACCGTCCCTTTTCGACGTTGCTGCGGATCGCCGCCAGCTTTCCGGAAAAGTCACGCCCTTGCCAGAGGTGCTCCCGCAGGGTGAAGACCCGCCAAAAAAACCGGGTGAGATCGGTCTGGAGATAGCGCACCGGCATTCCGGTGGAGCCGGACGTCTGGCCCCGATGAACGCCGCCGTGGGCTGCACCCAGCAGCTGATTCCGAAGCGCCTCGCCCATCTGCTGAACAGTCGGCCTGGTCAACACCGGAATCCGCGCGAAGAGGTCGCCCTCGAGTGGCAGTCCCTCCCTGACTCCGGCTGCGCCGAGCCTGTCTTTCCAGACGGGGATCGCCCGCATCGCCTCACCCACCAGCACCTGCAGCTGCCGTAACTGGGCCGCCCGCAATTCCTCGGGCGTCAGCCACTGGCTGCGCTCCAGCTGAAACAGCAGGGCGAGGGACTGGGCTCCGGCATCGTTAGGGATTGCCGGCCAGTCGCAGGACGGTATGCGTCCACAGACGGTCGGTGCATGCGGTGTATCTTCCCGCGACGCATGCGATTCAAGGGGCTGCTGCTGACGATGTCTCATGCTCGAAACTCTGCTGCGGCCTTCTCCGGGGACAGCGGGCCCCCTCTAGTTCTTGACCACGAGCTTGATTTCATTCATGGACGCGGGAAGGCCTTGCCCAGCATGATCCAACGGTCACCATGCAGGAACTCCTACATGGTAACCGTTGGATAGCCACTGGACGCCGGGATTCAGCGGCTATCGCAACGGGAGGTGAACGAGACGGTTGGCGAACTCGTTCGCTGTCATACCCGCGAGACAGAGTTCGACGTCGTCGATCAGCCGTCCGATCGGCGTACCCTGGGGCGCGAACAGAATCCCACCGAACGCGATGCCTTGCCGCTGCCACTGTGCCGCGATCTCAAGGAAGTCGGCGTCCTGCGTGAGCAACACCCGCCCAATCGCAGTCGCCCGCGTGAGCAACTCGTCGTCCGACATGCGCCCTGCGGAGTCTTCTTGCGCCGTGCGGACATCGATCTGCTTTCGACGGAGGCCCTCTGAGACGCCCGCCGGCACATGCACGTCCATGTAAACAGCCAGAGGCATAGGGAGCGTCACCCGTTGCGGCTCTGCGCTGCGGAATGACGCCGGAGCAGCTCATCACGGGAAACGGGCTCGGGCCCGCGGGCCCGCTCAGCCCGAGCTTTCCCCGCCTCGATGGCTGCGACCATGCTGTCATGGTGGTCGTGAAAGTACGCAAGTGCTGCATAAACCTCGGCCGGCCGCAGGTCCGGATGCTGCCGCAGAATCTCCTCCGCTGACCAGCCGTAAAAATACTGCTCCGCGGCGATGTGCTCGACGGTGTACCGAGTGCCCTCGATGACGGCCTTGCCGTCATTCGCGACGACGATGTGTGGGTATGTGTCAGCAGTCGCCACTTCAAAACTCCTTCGGACTCAGGAGAAGTGGATTCTACCGTGCGGCAGGAGCCGTCTCCTAGTCGTTGACGTTCTCCCCGTTTCTTGATCCATCCGGGATGTTAGGTTTTTTGACCTTGGCATCACCAGAAAGGGTGGGTTTTTCGGATGGGGAAGAAGCATTTTTCGGAAGAGCAGATAGCTTTCGCTTTGAGGCAGGCTGAGTCGGGCACTTCGGTGGCCGAGATCATCCGTAAGCTCGGTATCAGCGAGCAGACGTTCTACCGATGGAAGAAGCGGTTCGCAGGGCTCGGCATCGCCGGCGGGACGCTGCTGGAAGCTCCCCCGGCGGGCAGATAAACCTTCTCGAACGGTCATACCATCTCCTTCAAAAGTGATCCCAACCCATGCAACCCACTCTCCCCCTCCTCGCGGTCCTGCTGCTGGCGCCGTTCGCCGTATTACGGGCGGCTGAACCGGTCAGCCTCTCCACCGACCACGCCGCCGCCGTGAATCGCCAGCGGCGCATCTTTTTTCAATACGACCCGGCGGCCGACATCCAGCGAAAAGGCGGATTCGGCTCGGACATGGATACGGTGATGGGTTATGTGTTTGATGCCGCCAGCCAGCCGGGCAGCCAGCTCGATGCCATCTGCATCGACGTCTCGAATGAGGGCGTGGCACATTACCGCAGCAAGATCCTCCCTCCGATCCAGCATCCGGGCCTGATGAAGTGGCGCGAGCAGGGCCTCGACTATTTCGATGAGTTGATCACACGAGGCCATAATCGCGGCAAGGAAATCTGGTGGGGCCTGCGCATGAACGAGGTCGAGCGCGGCGACCTGGCCTTCTATGACATCAAAGCTTTCGCCGACATGAAGGAGCGCAATCCGGTCAAGGCGGCGCACCCCGAGTGGCTTATCCGGTCGTGGTGGTGGCAGGGGTTTTGGAACTACGCGGTGAAGGAGGTGCGCGACTATCGTCTGTCGATTATTCGCGAGGTCGCGGAGCAATATAACTTCGATGGTGTGCATCTCGATTTCCTCCGTCACACGCCTTTTCTTCCGCCTGGCAAGCAGTGGGAGAATCGCGAGCACCTCACCAGCTTCATGCGTGACGTGCGCTCGATGCTTCAGTCGCAGGCAGCCAGACGCGGTCGTCCTTTTCTGCTGGCTGCGCGGGTGCCGGACTCGGTCGAGGGCTGTCACATGGACGGTCTCGACATCGAGACCTGGGCGCGTGAAGGCCTCGTCGATGTGCTCATTCTCGGCACACGCACGATCAACGTGGATGTGGCCTCCTTCCGCAAAGCCATGGCCGGTGCCCCCGTCAAACTGATGCCCAGCTTCGACTGCTTCCATGCCACGGACGGCTACCACGGGGACCAGTCGCTTGATCTGGTGTGCGGTGTCTTTGGCAACTATCTGCACCAAGGCGCAGACGGTGTGGGCGTGTTCAATGGGATTATCGGCTCACCCGAGCAGGCGCAGGCACTCGGCCTGACCCAGACGGATACGAGGGACCTCGAGGTCTTCTCCACCATCGGCAGCCTCGCAGCGATGACTGGTAAGGCGAGGTATTACCCGATCGAACGCCGCGGCGGCTATTCCCACAACGAGGGCCACGGCTCATCCAATAATGGGGCGCCCTTGCCCCTGTTGCTGAGAAACGATCAATCTCCCTCGACGCTCACGCTTCCAGTCTGGGAGCCGGTGAAATCCGGCACCGCAGCGCGACTGCGACTGGTTTTGTTTCAGCATGTCGAGAGCGA
>JBIKNV010000448.1:0-2941 GCA_044358475.1 Pirellulales bacterium
CCAGGTCGTTGATGAACGACGTCTCGGGGGTGATCTGCTCCTTGCTCACACCCAGTTGGGTCGCCACGATGTCGATCACGCGATCTTGGACTGAAGCCACCTTTGTAATCCTCCTGACATACCTGCAAAACGAACCCGGTAGGGCGGGCCGGCCAACCAGGGCAACCGCAGCGACCACGGGGACCGGGGAAGATATACCCGTTGGCCACCGCACGTGTCCAGCCCGGGCGGAAGCCCCGCTCCACGGAAAAAAACCTACCCGATCAGGCCGCCATCGACTACGAGCGTCTGGGCCGTGATGTAGCCCGACGACGGGGCGGCCAAAAAGAGAACCGCTTCGGCGATTTCCCAGGCCTCGCCCAGCCGTTTGGCGGGTACCCGTTTTTTGACCTCGTCACTGAGAGCGGGCCCCAGGGCCGCGGTCATGTCGCTGGCGATGAATCCTGGGGCCACCGCGTTGACGGTGATCTTTCGGCCGGCCAGTTCCTTGGCGACCGTTCGGGTGAGGCCGACGAGCCCCGCCTTGGAGGCCGAATAGTTGGCCTGGCCCGGGTTGCCGATCAGGCCCGACACGCTCGACACGTTGATGATCCGTCCATACCGCTGCGACATCATCGGCCGACTGGCGGCGCGCATGAAGAGAAAGGGTGCCCTCAGATTGGTCGTGAGCACCTCGTCCCATTCTTCGTCACTCATCCGGGGCAGCAGGGTGTCGCGGGTGACGCCCGCGTTGTTGACGAGAATATCGAGCCGGCCCAGTTTCTCGACGATCGCCTCGATCACCGGGGCAATCGCCTCCCCCTGGGTGACGTCGCAGGAAAACACCTCGGCCGTGCCCCCTGCCGCCTGAATGGAGCCGGCCACGTCGGCGAGTTTGCCGGCGCTGCGGGCGACGAGCGCTACGGTCGCACCGTTGGCGGCAAGCGTCTCGGCGATCGCCCTGCCGATGCCCTGCGAAGCACCCGTCACGACGGCCACTTGGCCCGACAGATCAACACGCAACATCTTCGGCGCCGCCACCTGCTTGCCCTCGTCAGCCATCGCTGCACTCCCTTGTGAATGGAACCATCGGTCTCGCGTTCAATCGAAGACACCGTGGCAGGCCGTGCCGCGGCTGATCCGTTTCAGCAGCCCGCGAAGCACTCGGCCCGGGCCAACTTCCCATACCGCCTGCACCCCCGTCGAGAGCACCTGGTCCATAGACGCCTGCCACTCGACCACGCCACACACCTGGCGGGCCAGCAGCTCTCGCATCTCTTCGGGATCAGCGTGGGGCCGGGCGTCGACATTGCTGACCACGGGAATCCGCGGCGGCTTCATCGGCACGTCCGCAAGCGCAGCCCGTAGTTTCCCCACCGCCGGCTCCATCAGCCGCGTGTGAAACGCGCCGGCCACGTCAAGCGGCACGCATTTCATCGCCCCAGCCGCGAGCGCGGCTGCCTCCACTCGCCGACAGGCCTCGACCGATCCCGACACTACGATATTCCCGGGGCAGAGCACATTCGCCACTTCGAGCACGTCGCTCCCACGGGCTTCGGTGCATACCTTCAACACCTGCTCCCGTTCGAGGCCGAGGACGGCCACCATCCCACCAGGGCTGTGTTCTGCGCATTCCTGCATTGCGCGACCGCGAATATCGACGAGCCGCACGGCGTCTTCGAACGAGAGCACCCCGGCAAACACGAGCGCCGTGTACTCTCCCAACGAAAGCCCGGCCGTCACTGTCGCCGCCTCGAGTGGACCGGGGTCACGATCCCGGAGCACCGCCAAAGCGGCCAGGCTCGTCACCAGGATTCCCGGCTGGCTCACCGCCGTCGTGTTGAGCCGTTCGGCGGGGCCGTCGCAGCAGATGGAAAGCAGATCGTAGCCGAGAATTTCCGATGCCCGCGCAAACAGATCGGTCGCCGCGCGATTCGCGAGGCACCACGCTCCCGCCATGCCGACGGACTGGGCTCCCTGACCCGGGAACAGAACCGCGGTGGAGCCGCCTGACGACAAGATCTATCCCCTCAGCCCCTCTCAGAACCCGGCTCACTCCGCGGTCTTGATCACTTGCCGGCCCATGTAATAGCCGCAGGATCCACACACGCGATGCGTCGGCACGGCCTTGCCGCAGTTGGAGCAAAATGTCAGTTGCCGCGGCGTGAGAAAATCGTGCGCCCGACGGGAACGAGTCTTTTGGTTGGATTGACGTCGCTTGGGAACGGCCATGGGAAGTGCTCTGGAGGAAGCGGTGAAGACTACTGTCAATCGGGGCGGACGGTCAAATGGATCTCAAAACAGCCGCCCTCGGCCCGCTGTCGCCCCCCCAATGTGCTCTTCGCCCTTGGGGGTGAGCTTGCGGCCGCGAGGGGTGCGAACCACCAACTCGCAACGGAGCAGAAAGGGCTCCACGTCGTCTTCGAGCGTGTCGGGCGCGGTGCTCATCGTGTGGGCGATCGCCTCGACCCCCACCGGCCCGCCACCGAAGACCCGCTGGATCGTGTCAAGGTAGCGACGATCGAAGCCGTCGAGGCCCAATTCGTCGATGCCCTGCATTGCCAGGGCCGCCTTCGCGATCTCCACGTCGAGGGCGCCATCGGCTCGGCTGGTTGAAAAATCGCGAATCCAACGAAGGCGGTTATTGGCCAGTCGTGGCGTACCTCGGCTGCGATGGGCGATCTCGTCGGCCGACGCGTCATCCATCGGCATGGCGAGTTTGACCGCCGACCGCCGGACGATATCGGCCAGTTCTGCAGGTGAGTAGTAGTCAAGGTGTTCACGGATCACAAACCGATCCCGCAGTGGAGCCGAGATCAATCCAGCTCGCGTCGTGGCCCCCACAAGCGTGAATGGCCGCAGCGGCATGTTGATAGTGCGGGCACTCACACCATCGCCAAGTGTGATGTCGATCCGAAAATCCTCCATCGCCGGATAGAGGAACTCCTCGACGGCGATCGGC
>JBIKNV010000288.1:0-4297 GCA_044358475.1 Pirellulales bacterium
GCGGGTGCTTGCGAAACGCGAGAGTGGGCAGGCGGCCGCGACACCCGGCGATGGACTGTCAGGCCTCGAGAATGCGGTCACGCCTCCGTGCCTGCGACTGCGTGACGATGACAATCCGATTCCGCCATCGCTCGCCGCGGCACGAGGCACCGAGGCCTTGGCCGCCGGCCGCGTAGCCGCGATTCTCGTGGCCGGTGGTCACGGGTCACGGCTCGGGTTCGATGGGCCGAAGGGGCTTTACAAGATCGGGCCGGTGTCGCAGGCGAGCCTGTTGGAGATCCTGTGCGGCAAACTGGTGGCCGTTGCGAAGCGGCATGGGGCCGCAGTGCCACTGGCGGTGATGACCAGTTCAGCCACTGACGCGGCCACCCGCGATTTCTTCGCTCGACACGATCGATTCGGCCTGCCCGAGGATCGCGTGCTGTTCTTCACGCAGCACGATCTCCCGGTGCTCGGGGACACGACCGGCACGATGCTCTGCGACGATCTTGGGCACCTCGCCATGGCTCCCGATGGACACGGCGGCATGCTCAGTAGCCTCGCCGAGAAAGGCGGTCTCGAATGGTTTGCCCGGCAGGGAGTGGATCATGTCGTCTCTTTTCAGGTCGACAATCCCCTCGCCATGCCACTGGACGGTGAGTTTCTCGGCTATCACCTGCTCACCGACTCCGAATTCACGCCGCAGGTGGTGCGCAAGACCGATCCGGCGGAGCGGGTCGGCGTGGTCGTGGCTGACGATGGCGTCACACGGATCGTCGAATACAGCGAGCTGCCGGCGAAACTGGCCGCGACGCGGCTCCCGGACGGGCGGCTGAAATTCCATGCCGGCACCATCGCCGTGCATGCCTTTACGAGGGACTTCCTCGAACGAGCCTCGGCCAAAGCCGACGCCCTGCCGCTCCACATGGCCCACAAGGCCGTGCCGTGTATCGACGCCGCGGGCGCACGCGTCGTGCCAGATGCCCCCAACGCCTACAAGTTCGAGCGGTTCATCTTCGATCTTATGCCGCTGGCCCATACCGTGACGCTGGTCGAAGTCGATCCGGTCGAAGGCTTCGCGCCGTTGAAAAACGCTTCCGGCGCCGCGGCCGACACGGCCGAGCACGTGATGACCGCCATGCTGGCTCACGCCAGCCGGCTGCTCGGTCGAGCGGGCGTGACGGTGACCGGCGGTGTCCCGGTCGAACTGGCGGCCAACCGCATCATCGATGCCGACGATATCGCCAAATATCTGCCACCCGGGAGCATCATCAAAGAGCCCAGGGTCATCGGCTCGTAATCTTCCCTGTCCCCCAAAGGATTTTCCATGCTCCATGCGATCGTAATGGCCGGCGGCGCCGGCACCCGCTTCTGGCCCGCGAGCCGAGCCGCCCTGCCCAAGCAGTTGCTTCCACTCGCTGGCACAAAGACACTCCTCGAGGACACGATCGACCGGCTCGACGGGCTCGTGCCGCCCGACCGCATCATGGTCGTCACGGCGGCGCGGCTCCTTGATGCCGTCCGCCGACAACTTCCGCAGGTGCCGGCGTCTGGCCTCGTGGGCGAGCCGTGCAAGCGGGACACCGCGCCCTGCATCGGGCTGGCGGCGCTGCTCGTCTCCCGGCACGATCCCGACGCCACGATGGCCGTGATGCCATCGGATCACGTCATTCGCCCCGCGGAGAAGTTTCACGAGGCGATCACCTTGGCGGCTGAGATTGTCGCGACATCACCCGGGCGGCTGGTGACGTTTGGCATCGCGCCAACCTATCCCGCGGAGAGCTTCGGCTACATCCAGACCGGCGACCCGCTCGCGCCTCCGGCCGGTACGACCTCCGCCGCGAAGGTGCATCGTGTCGCGAGCTTCAAGGAGAAGCCGGCGGCGAGCGTGGCCCGCGACTATCTGGCAGCTGGCGGCTACCTGTGGAACGCCGGCATCTTCGTCTGGAAGGCCCGCACGATCGTCGACGCGCTGGCCGCCCACGAACCAGAGTGCCTGGCCCGACTCGAGGCCATCGCGGCCGCCTGGGACACCACCAACCGTGACGTCGTCTTCGCGCGGGAGTTTTCGGCGATCAAGGGGATCTCGATCGATTACGCAGTGTTGGAAAAGGCGACCGACGTGGCGGTGATCGAGGCTCCTTTCTCGTGGGATGATCTCGGCGGCTGGTCGGCCGTGGCCCGCCAGCGCGGCGTCGACGAGGCCGGCAACACGGTGGTGGGCCGGCACCTTGGGATCGACTCCTCGGGCACGATCGTGCATTCCGACGGCCACCACCTGGTCGTCACGATGGGACTCGAGGATATGCTAGTGGTACATACGTCGGACGCAACGCTCGTGGCCACCCGGAGCCACGAGGAGGCCGTTCGCAAGGTCGTCGCCGAACTCGAGAAACGCGGATGGGTCGAATACTTGTAGCCTGTTTCCTGGCCGTTGTGCTGGGTGGGGCGGCGTGGGCTGAAGACGATATCGCGGCGGACGAGGCGACGTGGCTGGAGCGATTGCGGTTGTCGGCGGAGGCTCTCCATTGGTCCGACGAAGTCGTGCGGCATGACTGGCGTCTGCAGCGGCGGCCGGGCACCGACGAGTGCCGGATCCTCGATCCCCGGGAACGCGTGGTCTGCGAGGGCAGCGGCGATCACTGTCGCCACACCTTTACGACGCTACAGGCCTCCGGCCGTATTGAACCGATCGCTGGCCCGGCAGTGATCGTGCTCCACGGTCTTGGTGAGAGCCGCCGCTCGATGAAGCCGCTCGTGGAGCACCTCCGCGACAGCCTTGATGCCACCGTCCTCGCCTTCGGCTATGCCAGCACGAAGGCAGCCATTGCCGATCACGGCCGCGCTCTCGCTGGCGTGGTCGCCGGACTCCCGGCCGGCACCCGCGTCAGTTTCGTGGGCCACAGCCTCGGCAACCTGGTCGTCCGCAGTTGGATGGGACAGGCCGACACGGCCCAGCTCCAGCGTCTCGACCGTGTCGTGATGCTCGGTCCTCCCAATCAAGGTTCCGAACTTGCCAGGAGGGCTTCACAGGTATGGATGCTGGCCGCGCTGTCTCAGGGTGCCGCCCGCGATCTCGTCGTTGATTGGGACGCCGTCGCACCCACCCTGCCGGCACCGCCCTGCCCATTCGGCATCGTCGCTGGCGGCACAGGAGATGACGACGGCTTCAGCCCGTTGCTCGAAGGGGACGACGACGCCGTGGTCACCGTTGCCGAGACACGGCTCGACGGAGCCGACGATTTCTTTCTGGTGCCGGTGCGTCATGCCGGCATGATGAAGAGCCCCACCGTGCAGGATGCCGTGACGGCCTTCCTCACCACGGGACGGTTTCCAAGGCTGCGGACGGACGCCGGAGCGGCCTATGCCCCGCAACGATAGCCCGAACAGCGGTTCCCCACTCCCTCCGGGCCGTGTGGCGAGCGTCGATTATGGGCGGCGGCGGATCGGCATCGCGATTTGTGATGCCGAGCGGATTCTGGCCAGCCCGCTGGTGGTCCACGAGACGACTGGAGATGCCGCCGCCGATGCCGCTTTTTTTTGCCGGCTCGTGGCCGATGAGTCGATCGTAGGATTCGTGATCGGCTTGCCTGTCCACGCCGACGGATCCGACAGCCGGATGTCGGTGGAGGTGGAACGGTTTGGGCACTGGCTTGGAGAGGCGACCGGGCTGCCGTTCGTCTTCCACGATGAACGCTACTCGTCCCGCGAGGCGACGGGCCTGCTGGCCGGGTCGGGCCTCACCCGAGGCAAGAAGAAGCAGCGGTTCGACGCCGTCGCCGCCCAGATCGTGCTGGCATCGTGGATGGAAAGCCAGAGACACTCGCCGACCGTCGGTGACTCGCTGCCGCTCGAGGATTGAGATTCCCATGATGCCGCCCCCTCCTGCTCGCCTCATCGTCGGTTGCGGATATCTCGGCTCGCGGGTCGCGGCCCGGTGGCTCGCCGAAGGATCGAGCGTTTACGCGATCACTCGCAGTGCCACGCGGTCAGCCGACCTCGCCTCCCGCGGGATCAAGCCGATCGTGGCCGATGTCACCCGCGCAGAAACGATCCGCAACTTGCCCGGCGTGGCCACGCTCTTCTGGGCCGTCGGCTTCGACCGCACGAGTGGGGCAAGCCATCACGACGTGCATGTGACGGGCCTGGCCCGCGTGCTCGACGCCCTGCCCGGCCAGCCGCGACCGATTCTCTCGAGCTCGACCGGCGTCTGGGGCGATGAACGGGGCGGCATGGTGGATGAGACGACTCCGGCCAATCCCTCGCGGGATGCCGGTCGGGTGCTCCTCGAGGCGGAAGAGCTGTTGCGGAGCCACCG
>JBIKNV010000289.1:0-4290 GCA_044358475.1 Pirellulales bacterium
GGTGAGGGCCCGCAGAACACCGTGGGTGAACACCCAATCGAAGAGCCGCAGTTCGCCCCGTTCGAAGACGAGCCGAAGTTCCTGACGGTCGAGCCGGCTCGGCTGATGAAAGCCATGGACGAAGTGCATGAGCACGCCGGTCTGGGGAATGTCCGTGGCATAGCGGCAGGTGCAGCAGACCTGCTCCTCGACCGGCTCGTGGGCCGTGTTTTCCGTATGCGGGCGGACGCTCCGGGCCGCGGTCACGACCGTGGCTGGACCGAGCCAGTCGGCCACGAGATCAAAGAAATGCACGCCATGCTCAAGGAAGATGCCGCCGCTCACGTCACGATTCCAAAACCAGTGGTTGCGGCCAAGGCCTTCGTCGGCGGCATCGTTGACGAAGAGCCCGTGGATCAGGTCGCCCAGCAGCCGAGAGTGGATCACCTGCTTGACGACATCGGCCAACGCGGAGTACCGCTCGATGAGGTTCGCGGTGCAGACAAGGCCACCGCGTGCCGCGAGGCGGGCGAGTTCCTCCGCTTGGGCGACGGTCGTGGCGGGCGGCTTTTCGACGAGCACATGCTTCCCCGCCTCGAGAGCCACTTTGGCCTGGCGGAAATGAGCTGCCGGTGGCGTGGCGAGGTAGACCAGGTCGATGTCGCCGGCCGTCAGCACGGCATCGACGTCCCGTTGCCCCACTCCCACCTCGGCGGCCGCGCGGCCGGCCGCAGCGACATCGATGTCGGCGACCGCGGTGACCACCAGGCCCGGGAGATTCCGGTACTGCTGCGTCGCGAAGCGGGCAAACGAGCCACAGCCCACGACGCCGACGCGGAGCGTGGCCGGCGGGGCCATGGCGAGCGAACTGGCATGCGGTGCGTGTGACACGGAAGACATCTCCGGAGTGGAAGACGTCCATGCCAAGAAAACGATGAAAAAAAGGTGCCAGCCACCACACCTGCGGAGAATACAGGTCAGCCTCCCGGATTACCCAGATTTGGTGGCTGGCACCTTTTTTCTATGCGCGGATGGCCCGCGGAATCCAGCAGGCAGGAGTCGAGCGGCTTCCGCGATAGCACACGAGCCGGTCAGTTCGCCCGGATCGCGTAGAGCGCGTCGTAGGAGCGGAGGTAGAGCGTGCCGTTGGCGACCAACAGCGAGGCGGTGATCGCCTCGCCGATGTCGATCGAGTCGAGCAATTCAAACTCCCGCCCCGCCTTCACGATGGAGACCCAGCCATCGTTCGACCCGAAAGAAAGACGACCGTCCACCAGGAGCGGGCTCGTGCGGTGCTGACCGGTGTGGGTCCGCTTCACGTACACGTCCTTGCCCGTTTCGAGATCGACGCACTGGAACTTGCCATCTTTGTGCAACAGGTAGACCAGACCATCAGCGATCACTGGAATGCTCACGTCGGGGGTGAGCGGGTTGATCCAGCGGACGACCGCGGCCTTGTCGGAGCAGTCACCGACAAGATCGTCGTTGACCCGCAACGCGACGGTGGGGCCACCCTTGCAGGTGGGGATGATGATCGTGCCGGGGACCACTCCGGGGGAGGCGACGAACCGAAACGTCTGGTCGTGGGGCTTTGGATTGGTCGCGGTTGGCCCGTTGAGCCCACCAAACCGCCAGAGCTCCCGGCCGTCATCGAGGGAATGGCCCGTGGTGCAGTCGGCCCCGTGGGCCACGAGAAACTCGCGGGTGCCGTCGCGGTACAGCATCGGCGATGCATAGGAATGCTTGCACTCGAACTGCGCGTCGGTGATCCGATCGAACTCCCAGACCGTCTTGCCGTTCTTTTTGTCAAGCTTGATCACCTTTCCTGTGCGGGTCTGGTCATCGAGCTTCATCGGGCCGTGGATCAGCTGCAGGAAGAGAAAATCGCCATCGAGCACCGGAGTCGAGGTCATCCCAAACTGGATGTCTATCGTGCCAAATCGCTCGTTGGCGTCGAGCCGCCAGACCTCGGTGCCATCAACCGTATAGCACGCCAGAACGCCGGTGCCAAAAAACACCCAGACATGCTCGCCATCAGTCGACGGCGACGGTGAGGCTGAATTGCCTTCGCCAGCGCGGGCGTCCTGATTGCCGGAGCAGACGGTCCGTTTCCACTTGATGGATCCATCCTCTGCGGCGACGCACAGCAGGACGAGGTCGTCGCCCTCATTGCTCGTCAGGTAGATGCGATCGCCCCAGAGGCAGGGCGTGGCCCCGGCCCGCCCTGGCAGGGGCGTCCGCCAGGCCACGTTGACGGTTTTCGAGAATGTCGTCGGCAGTCCGTGCTCAGTGGAGATGCCGTCGTTACGCGGCCCCCGCCACTGCGGCCAGTTGTCGGCACGGCCCGCGGAAGCGGCCCCAAGAGCCGCCACAACGGCCACGGCAAGAATGTGTATGCGACGATCGCTCATCACCGCCTCCGTGCGGCCTTCTTGGTTGCCCGGACCGTCTTTGCAGACTTTTTCTTCGTGTTCCGGACGGCAGTCTTTGCGCTCTTCTGAGAGACCTTCTTTTTCGTCTCTTTCGTGCCGGTCTTCTGGGCGACCTTGTTGGCCGGTTTGCCGCGGGCGGCTTTCCGAGCTGGTCGAGGAAGCCGGGCTTCGGCCACCTCGTCGAGAAACTCGTGTGCCGTCGCGGTCAGATCGGCCTCAGAGAGCGGCTCCACTTCGTCCATGATCAGAAGAGAGAGCTCACCCCGTTGCTGGGCCGCCATCAGTGTCTTGTACTCTTCGAGGCTCAGATCGTCGTGGTCGTCATCCTCACTGGTGAGAAACTCAAACCCGATCCGTTTCTTCGCGTCCCAGCCGTCGATATGAAACGTCACGCCATACTCGCGAAACATGATGTTGCGAGTGACTGCGTACCCGCGGGCGCGGAACAGGCGGGCGAGCAGCTCGCAGGCTTTGGTTTCAGAAAGAGTGTCAGGCATCAGGAGCCTCTCCGCGGTTCAGGATCGGACCTCGAAAACGTCAGCAGAATAGCCGATCGCCGCGGGGCATGCCACGAGCCGGCGTGTCCTACGATTGCGTGGGCAGCAAGCGGTCGCTCGAACAAACGCTCCCGTGCTGGGAAGTCGCGAGCACCAGTATCGACAGGTCGTCCACTTCGGCAGCGGCACACTCGGATATCCGCTCGTCCGGGCCCGCCCAATTCCGGGGAAACTCCTCGAGCTCCCGCATGCTCGTTCGGCCGACGGCCACGTCGAGCATCCGGCCGAACCGCCGGAAGACGCTCTCCTGCCGGTAGGGGATTCCGTGCCGCTCGCAGAGCGCTTTGACCTGCGGCTGGATCAGGCGGTACTGCCGCATCGGCAGGTCGGGAATGAGGTGATGCTCGATCTGGTAATTGAGCCACAGGCTCATGTAATCGGTGAGCTCCCCACCGCAGTGGTAGTTCGCCGATCCCACCACCTGCGTCACGTAAAACTCATCCTTGCGGTGGTAGTGGAAGGAGAACCGGTAGAGATCGTCGGCGGTGTGGTTGGGAGCGATCACCAGGAAGGCATGGGCGTTCGTTATCGCCTCCGCGAGCAGCTTGTTGCCGAGCACACACCACACCGCGGTCGTGCCCAGCGGCAGAAACATCAGCGGCACCGCGACGAAGTGCCAGGTGGCATACGGCAGGTAGCATGTGACCCACAACCGTCGGACCGTCGCACGCCGAAAGTCGAGCACGCTGCCGATCGTGAAGGCCACGACCCGCGAGTGATGGAGCCGCTTGCGGGTCACCGGGTCGAGCACGCTCAGGGAGTTGGGCGCATAGTAGATGATCTTCCAGGTGCAGGCCGCGAGCGCCATCAGGAGGTACTTGACCCAGAGCGGCGCTCGCATCTGGCGGAGAAACTCCAGGTTCCGCTCGGCCAGATCGGGATCGGATTCTTCGCCCGTGTGGTAGTGGTGAAGGATGTTGTGCTCGTGATCCCAGGCATCGGGGTCGAGCCAGTCAAACCAATCGACGAATCTCCGCCAGCGGCGTGCGAAGACGCGGCTCGTGTACCGGGCGGGAATGCCCGGCACACGATCGTAGCCGCGGTGGGTGATGTGATGGGCGAGAAGCCAGCGAGTGAACTGGCCGAGGCTCAGCAGAAACGCCGTCACTGGATTGGGAATGGTCCAGGCCGTGGCGAGGCCGAGGATGGCTGCGATCCTGCCGTACCGTTCGATCTTCCGCAGGTGGGCGAAGTCGGCCGGGCCGATCTGCCGGTAGGTGTCTGCCTTCAGCCGCTCGATGTCGGCGCAAAACCCCTCGACGTTCATCCCGGAGAGTTCTGCCGGCGGCGTCGCCGGGACGTGGGCGGTGGTGATCATGGAA
>JBIKNV010000290.1:0-4283 GCA_044358475.1 Pirellulales bacterium
GATCACGCCCGGACGGTAGAACGTCGGGCGATCGAGAAACGGAGCTGACCGGATGAGCCACTCGGCTTCGTGCTTGCTCGCCTCATAATCGTTGCGAAAACCATGCGCACCTGCCGACGGCATTTCGGCGATCGGCCCTGGAGTCAAGCCGCAGACGTAGGCTGTCGAAACGTGGTGCAACTCACGTACGTTGACCTGCTCGATCAGGTCCAGCAGATTCCGAGTGCCTGAAACATTAGTTCGCCACGGCTCTCCCGCGCGGTCTGCACCAACAAATTCCAGTGACGCCGCGTTGTGCAGCACAGTCCCACAACGCCGCCGCAGCCAGGCGATGTCTGACTCACCCAATCCGCATGCTGCCGCAGTGAGATCCCCCTCGATCACGACAGGACGCGGCACTTTTCGCCCCATCTCCTCCTCCTCGCGGGTGAGAAGGGCGTCGATCCGCTCGCGGCCCAATGATTTGGAAGTCGGCCTGACAAGAACAGCCACCCGCTGCCCACGATCGAGCAGTCTGGCGAGCATTTGGCCACCAAGCAGTCCCGAAGCCCCTGTCATGAAGAGATAGCGCATGAAATCTCCTTGCAAACCGACGATTTCCGTCCCTTTTTGAGCACGTCCTCTGACCCGAGGCGCACAAAATGGTCGTGCCGAAACGTGCACAAAATGGTTAATTTAGGCTAAATACACAAGCACAAGGAGGTTATTTGACGTGCAAAACGATGTCAAGAAACGACGCTCCTCGTTTCATCTCCAGCCACTATTCCCACGATCAGCTTGCACGGTTCCTGCCGAAAAATCCGGGAATGCCGTGGATCGCCGCGCATTCCGGTGAAAACGGCCGCGGTTCAAGGCGTTCAGCCCCTGCCTCACCCCACCCGATGCTCTCCACCAGACGGGAGCGCCGCCCGAGCCGGCCGGCCGCCCCGATCCCAAGGAGCACGCACAGCATGTCAAAGCAGACCTGGCGGGTGGTCACCCGTGGCACCGATGGCGAACTGATCATCCACGACTACGACTCTCCGGAGGCCCTCCTCCACACCCACCTCCAGGTGGGCACCGACGACTGCAGCACCGATCTGGCCCTCCGCGGCGCGCCGGTATTCCGGTCGCTCATCGGGCCCATGCCGGAGGGCCGCACGATCGTCCGCTACGAGTCGCCCGAAGTGTTTGAAACGCTCACCCGCGAGTGGGCGCTGCCGCGGTCGCCGAAGCGGCGGACGCGAAAGAAGGCCAACAGCCAAGCCACCGAGCAGGCTGCCGAGTGAGGCCATGGCCGACACGATCTTCTCACGAATCATCCGCGGCGAGATTCCGGCTCGCATCCTGCACGACGACGACCTGTGTCTGGCTTTTCACGATGTGGCCCCGCAGGCGCCGGTGCACATCCTCGTGATTCCCAAGCACGCCATCCCGTCACTCGCCGCGGTCACGGAGCCAGACGCCCCCCTGCTTGGTCATCTGCTCGTCGTAGCCGCGAAACTGGCCGCTGCGCTCGGCCTGACCGACGGATATCGGCTGGTGGTTAACTGCGGTCGGGATGGCGGGCAGACCGTGGATCACCTCCACGTCCACCTCTTCGGCGGGCGGGCCATGGGTTGGCCACCAGGCTGATCGGTACCGCCCGCATCGCCCGCGGCTGCATGCATGAGAAGAAACTGCGGCCAGAATGAATCGAGGAGGAGACTGCAGCCGCCGACATCACCGGCGGCGAGCCGGGCCTCCCCGCGGGCCGTCAACTCGGCGAGTTGGGTTCGTTCGGCCTCGTTGAAAGCCAACCCGTAGACACGAATGTCGTCGATCTGCACCCGCCCGGGCCCCATCAGATCAAACCGCACCCGCAGGGACTCCAGCCCCTCCGTCGGCAGATCGTCGATCTGCAGCACGAACTGCGTCCAGGTTTCGCCCAGCGGTCGTCCTCCGGCGAGGCCTCCCATCGGGGCGAACCGGTAATACTCGCCGTGCCGATCCACGCCCTCGACGGCCAGCCGTAACGGCGGCTGAGGCTCACCAGTTTCCAGCCGCAGCCACGCTGCGACGCTGATCCGGCCGGTGGACGGCGGCACAAACGGATTGCTCCGCGTGGTCGCCAGCCCATTGAGCGACGAAAACTCCGTCGCCCTGCCTCCTTCCGTGCGACCGGTCGACACAACCGCGAGGGTGCCCCGCTGGCGGTCGACGACCTCCCATCCGCTGATCCCCTCGGCCGTGCTCGGCAGGTCAAAATCGGGATTATCGAGAACAGCCAGACCGGCAGGCCGCTCCACGGCGGCCTGCCGCCGCTTCAGATCAGCCAGCCGCCCGGCGACCCACTCCCGCGTCGCATTCGAGAACTCGGCATGGGCGATCGATACCGCTGCAGCCGCGTCGACCACCACCGAGCGAATGCCCCATGGCTCCAACGGGATCGATACCCGCCCCTGCTCGTCAATGGTCAGCCGCCCACCATCGACCGCGTCGGCAGCCACCGTGGGCCGGGCAGTGAGTTCGACTGCAGCCAGCACGGGAATGGCGGAGGCATTGACGACCAGCAAAGCCGTGCCCAGGTGCGACGTTCCGGTGCGAATGACCAGCGGCGCTGGCAGCGGATCAACCAACTGGAGCGATCCCTGCGGGAGCGCAGCAAAGGCCCGCCTGGCCAGCACTCCTGCCAGCGTCGGCTGGGCGTACATCAGCCCCATGTCGAAGATCACTTCGGTGTCTCCGGCTACGAACGACTCGGCCCAGGCTCGTGTCAGCGCCGCCCCGCTCCGCACCGCATGCACGGCCACGGCTCCCTCGGAAACCGCTGACCCGAACGGACCATGCGGCACCACGTCGTCCACCTGCATCCGGAGGGGCACCTCGATCGCGACGGCCCCGCGACGACGGGCACTCGCCGCTCCCTGCGCAAGACCGGCCGACCGATTGGCCCGCTCGCTTGTGCCACGCTCGACCAGCCCGCCTCCCGCCCGATGCACGTGCGGTGAGAGAAACACGACCCGCTCATCGGTCGTCAGTGTGCCGGGATCGACCCCGATCTCGCGCCACAGATCGGCCTCAGCCGCCCGCGGGTCGGTCAGCGCAGGTCGCAGTCGCGTCGATACGTCTCCCAGGGAGAGCAGCGTGGTGGGGGCCACATACAGGCTCCGACTGACACCCTCGACCGCCACGATCGCTGCGAGCCGCGCATAGAACGACGCGATCTCGCGGCTCCGCCACGCCAGCCACGCCTCTCGGCCCGGGCCCGACACGAAGGCTGACCGCTGGGCATGGCGATCGGTGCCGTCACCCACCTGCACACCCGCCTCGGCAGCAAACCGACCGAAGGTGACGTCGTCGAGGCCCCATGCAACACCGGGAAGGTGCAGCCAGCCATCGTGGGGCAGCAGGATGGCAACGCCGTCCACGGCTGCGGCGGCACCGATGCGACCGGCCAATTCGCCCACGACAGCCTCCACCGCCTGCTGCACGCGAGGATCCAGAATGTTGTAGTGGAGCAGGGCCGGACGATCGGGCAATCGCCGTGGCTTGCCATCGCCTCCCACCAGCACGATGCCGGTGGTGGCATTCGGCGGGCCGGCACCACGGGCCAGCGCTGCTTCGAGCGTCGGGAGCGGCGCATCGAACGACAATGCGGGCACCAGCCGCATTCCCTCGCGGCCATACACGCGGCAGATCAATTCGAGAACGTCCTTCGCTGCTGACCCTCGGCCGGCCTCAGCGGCACCGCCGCTCCACCGAGGCGCTCCCTTGGTACAGTCGGCGGGCCAGATTGCAGCCCCATCCCGGTAGACCGTCACCATCGCCCCCCCAGCCCCCTGCGCAGCCAGCCATTCGGCCGATCGACGAACACCTGCCAGCGTGCCGGCCCAGTCCGTCGGCAGGCGGGCAGTGTCGGCACCGACACTGCCGCCGCCACTCGCGCCGAGTTCTGCCGGCGAAGCGATGAAGCCGTGAATGGGCCGTGCTTCGCGAGGATCGACACCCGGCGCCGACGGGGCCACTGCCTGCATCTTCGGCACGCGGACCGGCCCCGCAAACACCCGCACCTTGCCGAACGACGCCGGCGTGTGTGGCGACACGTTCATCATGAGCACCACCGGATTGCTCGTGGTGGGCCAGAAGACGAACGAGTGGCGGCCGGCCTCCTCGTAGGCAGATGCACCGGGGGCGGGAGGAGCGACCGCGAAGCCGCCCGCATGACGACTCTGCACCACGCCACCAGTGCCCCCCGTCTCGAGCACGCTCACGCCAAACGTCGCCTCCTGATCCTGCGGATATTCGATTTCCACCAGATGCGG
>JBIKNV010000291.1:0-4281 GCA_044358475.1 Pirellulales bacterium
CGAGCACGCCCGAGATCGCCCCCGAGGCGCCGAGGCAGGGCGTGAGCGCCGCATCACCGGTGCTGTTCAAGACAACGAATGCCAGCGAGGCCAGCACGCCCGTGGCCAGATAGAAGATCAGGTATTTCACATGGCCCATGTCATCTTCGATGTTGTCGCCGAAGATCCACAGAAACCACATATTGCCGGCCAGATGCATGATGCTGCCGTGCATGAAGATCGCCGTGAAGAGCGTGAGCCAGACGGGGATCGGTGTCGGCTGCAGGCCCGGCACCGGCACCTCGATCACCTGCCCCTGGATGTTCACATCGCGAATCGACGGCTCCGTGACGATGTCTCGGCCCGAGATGATCTCAGCCGGCACCTGCACGTAGGCCATTGTGAAGTCTTCGTTTTGCCCCATTCCTTGGAGCACCACGAACACGAAGATGTTGGCAATCAGCAGCGCGATCGTGACGTAGGGAAAGGTCTGCCGGTCCGTATTGTCGTCGCCAATTGGAAAAACCATGAGGGGCACCTGCCGGAGAAACGGTCCGCTTTAGGGAGCGAAGCGGTGGACCATAGTGTGCCGATAGACCTGCCCCGGGTCGAGCCGTTGGGTCGGCCACTCGGAATGGTGAGCTGAATCGGGATAGGTCTGCGTCTCCAGGCAGATGGCGGCCTGCTTGGCATACACCGCCCCGCCCTTGCCCGTCAGCGACCCGTCGAGAAAGTTGCCGGTGTAGACCTGGATGCCGGGCTGGTCGGTGAGGATGCTCATCGCGCGGCCACTCTGCGGGTCACGCAGCAGAGCCGCCGGGCGGAGCCCACCGTCGGGCTGCCAGTCGCGGATGAGAAAATTGTGATCGATGCCGCCGGGATTTTTTCCATCGTCGCTCGGGGGCAACTGGCTGAGTCGCTCTCCCAGCCGCACGGCCACGCCGCTGTCGGGCCGCAGATCGAAGGGCGTGCCTTCGACGGCCGCGAGTTCACCGGTCGGAATGCCACCGGCATCGACGGGCAGGTAGCGGTCGGCGAAGACGGTGAGATCCTGGTCATGAATCGTGCCCGCCGCCTGACCGGCGAGGTTCCAATAGGAATGGTGCGCGAGGTTCACGAGCGTGGGAGCGTCGGTCGTGGCCGACATTTCCACCCACAGTTCACCGTCACGAGTCAGACGATAGGTGACCCGGGCAGTGACCGCGCCGGGATAGCCTTCGTCGCCGGACGGCGACACGACTTCGAAGTCGACCGCTGGGCCGGTGGCATCGACTCGCGGCGTCCCCTTCCAGAGCAGTTTGTCGAATCCGACCGTACCACCGTGCAGATGATGCGCGCCATTGTTGGTCGCGAGCTGATACTCCTTGCCATCGAGCGTGAACCGCCCGCCGGCGATGCGGTTGGCCACGCGGCCACAGATGGCCCCGAAGTAGGGATGGCCTTTCAGATAGCCCTCGAGCGAATCAAATCCAAGGACGACATCGACGGTTTTCCCCACCTCACCCCGCACCGGCACATGCAGGCTCGTGAGGATCGCGCCGTAGTCGGTGATCGTCGCCCGCCAGCCGCCGGGGACAGCGAGCGTGTAGAGATGGGCTTCGCGGCCGTCGGGCAGCGTGCCAAAGGACCGCACCGCTGGAGCGCGGATCAGGGACGGATCGGACACTGGGGGTTCTCCTGGAAAAGCGGGGGCGGAGATCATGGCGCCCCACAGCAACGCAACGAAGACGGCGCGGTTCATCAATGCTTCTCCCACGGGTGGAGCGGCATTGTAGTGGGACGGCTTCAGCCTGTCGCCAAGGCCATCAGCTCACTCAAGCGGCCCGCTTCTGCTGACCGGCGTCGCCGGACTTGCCGCGGCTCGCACCGCCCCCGGCCTCCGCCTCCTCGCGGCGGGCCTCGATCCAGCCGTCGACGCTCCACGGACCGCCGCCGAAAGCCATCAGCCCAAACAAGCCGCCGCAGATCGCGAGGTTTTTCATGAAGTGAATCACCTGCGCCTCCCGCTCGACCGGATTCGCAAACATCCAAAAGTCGTGGAAGTAGAACGTGGCGGCAGCCAGGAAGATCGCCAGGAAGGCGGCGCCCATCCGCGTCCACGCCCCGGCGGCGAGGGACAAGCTGCCGATCAGGATCAGGCCAATGGCGCCAAAAAGCATCAGCCGCGGATTGGGGATCCCTTGCGACTGCATCATCATTGCCGTCTCGCTGAACCTCGGGACCTTGCTGCCGAACGTGCTGGCCAGAAAGATCACCACCATCATGAGCCGCGCAAGCAGCGCCATGAGTCCCTGTGCCGCGTGTGCCATCTGTTCCATCCTACGATCCCTCCACGAACAGCCCGGGCCGGAGCCGGGGGAAGAGCCGGGATAGTCGCGAACCGCACCGCTTCAGGCAAGGCCAAAAGCCCCCTGCTTTCCCGGCTTACGCGGGCCATGCCGGCTGGTCGCGGGTGATGCAGTGGAGGGCCCCGCGGCCGCGGACGAGTTCCTGGCAGTCGACCGGCTCGATGCGGCGGTCGGGGAAACATTCCGCCAACGTCCGCAGGGCCGGCCCATCGGTGGCGCCGCCAAACACCGGTACGAGCACGATGCCCGTAGCCACATAGAAGTTGAGGTGACTTGCCGGCAGTTGCACGCCGTCGAACGAGAAGTGTGGCGGGACGTCAATCGGCGTTACGTCAAAGGGTCGGCCATGAGCGTCGGACGCCTGTTGTAGCAGCGCGAGATTGTGTTCGAGTGAGGCATGGTTGGGATCACTCGCATCGGGCTGCCGGGCGGCGACGACACGCCCCGGCGCCACGAACCGGGCGAGCTGGTCGATGTGGCCGTCGGTATCATCGCCCGCGAGTTCACCGCCGAGCCAGATCACCTTTTCGATGCCGAGCTGCTCGACGAGGAACCGCTCCATCACCTCGCGCGCCAGGCCGGGATTGCGGTGGTCATCGACAACGCACCGCTCATTGACGAGCAGCGTGCCGTCGCCGTCAGTCTCGATCGCGCCTCCCTCGAGCACCACGCCCGGCTCGAACACAGGCAGGCCGGACCGTGCGGCAATCGTCTCCGCGACCTGCGCATCGTCGTCCCACGGGGAATACTTGCCTCCCCATGCATTCCAGCCCCACGCCACCGCCGCCGCCGGCAGCGGGCAATCGCCGCGCGGGAGGATGAACACGGGACCGGTATCCCGCAGCCACGAATCATTCGTGGGAATGTCGATGCACTCGACGCCCTCGACGTCGCCGACATGCCGCCGCGCGTCGTCGAGCGCCACCCCCGACGCGATCACCTTCACCGGCTCGTGCGGAGCCACCAGCCGGACCACCTTCGCGAAGACTTCGGGTATCGGCGCGAACTCGCCGAGCCAGGTCGCCCGCCGGTGCGGCCAGGCAAGCCATGTGGCGGCATGCGGCTCCCACTCGGCTGGCAGCCGGTAGCCAAGCTCGGCAGGCGTGGGGGGCGTGGCCATGTCAGCCCCCCCAGCGCTTCTGGAGGTCTCCGTAAAAGTCGATCCGCCGGTCGCGGAAAAAGGGCCACCGTGTCCGCGACCACTCGATGCGGCCCAGATCGCACTCGACGACAAGTGTCTCGGGAGCGTCATGCTCCGCCTTCACGATCGCCTGACCATTCGGGGCGTAGACCACGCTCGCGCCCCAAAACCGCAGTGGCCCTTCGCGGCCGGTGCGATTCACCGCCACCACGAACACGCCATTGGCGATCGCGTGGCTGCGGAGCATCGTGTCCCACGACTCATACTGCTCGCGGTGGAGGGATTCTTCACCGTCGAGCCAGCCGATCGCCGTCGGGTAGAAAAGCACCTCGGCCCCCGCCATCGCGGTGAGCCGCGCCGCCTCGGGATACCACTGATCCCAACAGACGAGCGGGCCCACCTGCAGCCGGCTCGTCGGCACGCTGATGAAGCCGGTGTCACCCGGCGCGAAGTAAAACTTCTCGTAGTAGTGCGGGTCGTCGGGGATGTGCATCTTGCGGTAGACGCCCGCCACCGAACCGTCGGCCTCGAAGATGACGGCCGTGTTGTGGAAGAGCCCGTGGCTCCGCCGCTCGAACACACTCCCCACCACGACGACCGAGTGCTCCCGCGCCGCCGCGGCGAGCCGGAGGGTGAGCGGCCCCGGCACGGCCTCGGCCTCGGTGAACTTGCCGTGGTCTTCGCTCTGACAGGGATACTCACCGGCAAAGAGTTCCTGCAGGCAGACGACCTCCGCCCCCTGCGCTTTCGCCGCCGCGACGCCGGCCAGTGCCTGGGCGACGTTCGCCTCGCGGTCGCTCGTGCAGGCCGACT
>JBIKNV010000292.1:0-4278 GCA_044358475.1 Pirellulales bacterium
CGGGGCTTGGAGTTGGAAGCCCACCGGCAGGCCGCCAGCGGTGAACCCGCAGGGGAATGAGATGCCCGCGACGCCCGCTAAGTTGGTGGCCACGGTGTAGAGGTCGACGAGATACATCGCCAGCGGGTCACCGGTTTTTTCACCAAGCTTGAAGGCCGGCGTGGCCGACACCGGGCCGCCGATCAGGTCGACCTGGGCGAACGCATCGAGGTAGTCCTGCCGAATCAGCCGCCGCACCCGCAGGGCCTTGGCGTAATAGGCGTCGTAGTAGCCCGATGAAAGGGCATACGTGCCGAGCATGATCCGCCGCTTCACCTCGGGGCCAAAACCCTCGCCCCGGCTGCGGCAATACATCTCGACCAGTGGCGATTCAAACTCGCCGGTCGTCTTGGTCGATGACCGGTGGCCCCCGCCGGGCTCGGCCCGGTGGCCATAATGCGCACCGTCATAGCGGGCGAGATTGCTCGACGCCTCGCACGGAGCCACGAGGTAATAGGTCGGCACGCCATACTTGGCGTGGGGCAGCTTCACGTCGTGGATCGTGGCCCCCGCCGCTTTGAACACGGCAAACGCCTCCTCGACTCCCTTGGCCACTTCGGGATCGAGCCCCTCCGAAAAGTGATCGGCGACCCGGCCGATCCGCACCCCCTCCAGCGGCTTTTCCAGCAGCTCTGAATAGGCCGGCACCGGGTCGGCGAGTGACGTCGAGTCGCCGGGGTCGTGGCCTGCAATCGCTTCCAGCACGAGCGCACAGTCGGCGGCCGAACGGGCCATCGGCCCGATCTGGTCGAGGCTCGACGCAAACGCGATCAGGCCGCGGCGGCTCACGCGGCCGTAGGTCGGCTTGAGGCCCGTGATGCCGCACAGCCCGGCCGGCTGGCGGATCGACCCGCCGGTGTCGGAGCCGATCGCCACCGGTGCCATGTCGGCTGCCACGCAGGCCGCGCTTCCGCCGCTCGATCCACCCGGAGCGCGGGAGAGATCCCACGGGTTGCGGACCGGGCCGAACGCGGAGTTTTCGTTGGAGCCGCCCATCGCAAACTCGTCCATGTTCGTCTTGCCCACGATCACGGCGTCGGCCTCGCGGAGGCGGCGGACCGTGTCGGCGTCGTAGGGCGGCCGGTAGCCGGCGAGCATTTTCGAGGCACAGGTGGTCGGCATGTCGGCCGTGCAGAGGGCATCCTTCCCGGCGATGGGCAGCCCGGCCAGCAGGCCGAGCGGCTTGCCAGCCTTGCGGCGGGTGTCGATGTCAGCAGCCTTGGCCAGGGCCCGCTCCCGATCCACAGCGAGGAACGCGTTGAGCTGCGGATTGAGTTTCTCGATCCGGTCGAGGAATGCCTCGGCGCACTGCACCGCGGAGATATCACCCCGCTTCACGGCGGCCACGAGATCGACGGCGGAGCGGTCGAGCAGTTGCATCGGGTCAGGCCGCCCCCGAGTCGCCGAGCACCGCGGGCACGAGGAAGCATTCGCCGTCATGCCGAGGGGCCGACTGGAGCGCCTCGGCCGTCGAGAGCGAAGGCTTCACGATGTCGTCACGAAACACGTTCTTCGCGTCGAGCGGATGGGCGAGCGGTTCGACGCTCGCGGTGTCGAGGCGCTCGAGTTGCGACACGAATCCCACGATCGAGCCAAGCTGACTCGTCATGCGATCAAGTTCGTCGTCGGAGAGCGCGAGCCGGGCCAGCGACGCAACCTTCGCGACATCCTGGCGGGAGATCGACATAGGAATCCTGTGACGCTGCCGGCGGCCACCGTGATGCCCCGACAGGCTGCGAACGAGACCGAATTAGGGGCGGGCACGCGGACCCGACGGCACCGCTTCCTCGGCCACGGGTTTGGCCTTCTCGACATTCGGAAGCCGAAACGGCTGCTGGTGCACGAGCTTCGTCACCTTCCCGCTCTTGATGCACTGGGTGCAGACGAGCACGGTCGTATTGGTGCCGCGACCGACGGTCACGCGCAGCCTCTGCAGATTTGGCTTGAACTTACGGCGGGAGATGCCGGTGACCTTCGTACCGACGCCGCCGAGATACTTGGCCTTACCACGGGTGGTGACCGAGTTTCCCATCGAGAAACCCTTGTTGCAGATCTCACAGCAGCGTGCCACGGGACTGTCTTTCCAGTGTTGAAGGAGGAGCGGGAAGTGTGCGGAAGTGGCCGAAGCCGGAAGGCGTAAGAATAGTGTTTTCCACGGTTTCTGCAAGCCGAGCGGGGGGCGGCAGGCTTTTCAGCCGGAGGCGGCCAGCAGTCGCAGCGCCGCCTCGTGAACGAGGCCGTTGGTGGCGACGCCATCGCCCGAATCGATGCGGGGGCGGCCCTGCCAATCGGTGAACCGGCCCCCTGCTTCCGTGATCACGGTCTCGACGGCCGCGGCATCCCATTCATTGAGGAGCGGATCGGCCATCACCTCGGCCCGTCCCGTGGCGACGAGCAAGTAGCCGTAGCCATCGCCCCAGGATCGCACCAGGCCGCAGGCCGCCTCGAGTCGCTGCCGCGCGGTCTCTCCTGCAGCGGGGTCGCGCCGCTTGGCGAATGATGTGAAATCACTCGAGCAGAGCAGAGACACGTCGAGCGTGGTCCGGGACGAGACGCGGGCGGGCTGCGGCGTGCCGTTGCCGCGGACATGCCAGGCGCCGGCGCCGCCGGCTGCATAGACGACCTCGTCGAGGGCGGGAATCGCGATGACGCCCAGCACCCCCCTGCCTTCGCGGCGGCAGCCGATGAGCGTCGCATAGAGCGGCACTCCGCGCACGAATGATTTCGTGCCGTCGATCGGGTCGACGATCCACTCGTAGCCCGACGTGCCGGCGGTGCGGCCCGACTCCTCGCCCAGGAACGAGTCGCTCGGAAACGAACCCAGGAGACGCTCGCGGAGAATCGCTTCGGCGGCCAGGTCGGCCTGGGTGACTGGCGAGCGGTCCTGCTTCTCGGTCACCGCCAAGTCTGCCGAAGTAAACCACCGCAGCGTCTCGGCCGCGGCCGGCTTCACGGCTTCCAGCGCCGCCGCGAGGCGGGCGGCGACGTCAGAGTGAGGTGATGCAGTCATGGCGGAGGCTGGCTTTCCGGAGGCATGCGGAGCGAGACGAGCATGAGCAGCGCGGCACCGATCACCAGCCACGTGTCGGCGAGATTGAAGATTGGCCAGTCGATGATTCCCGGAAGTTCGCAGTGGATCCAGTCGCGAACGGCGAGCACGGGCTTGCCGACGCGTTCGAGCGGGGCGTGCCACTCGAGACCAGGGAGTCAGAGGCGGTCGTACAAGTTGCCGATGATGCCGCCAGTCACGAGAGCCAGGGCCAGCACGAGCCAGGGATCATCGCGGGTGGCCCGTCTCCACATCACCGCCACGATGCCGGCGATCGCTGCCACCGATACCGCGGCGAAGAAAAGCCCCATCCCTTGCCCCATGCCGAAGAGCGCGCCTTCGTTGAGATTGGTTTCGAGCGTGAGCATCCCCGGCACAATGACAATCCCGGGCTGCTGCCCGGGCATCCCGAGTCGGGCGAAGAGGAGCGATTTCGTGACCAGATCGATCACTGCTCCCGCCGCCGCGATGCCGCCAAAGAGCAGCCAGCCGGTCACGCTGTTCCAGCCTGTGGCCTTCCGTGCCATGAGGGGCGGGCAGGCTACGTCAGCGGGGCTGCCGCGGACGGCCCGTATCGCCATTCTCCAGTTTTTCGGCGCAGCGGATGCAGGTGGCCGCATACGGCAGGGCCTCGAGCCGTTTCTTGGCGATCACGCCGCCACACTCCTCGCAGGTGCCAAATTTCTTGCTGCGGATTCGCTCCAGCGCCTGCTCGACCAGCTCGAGCGTTTCCTCCTCGCTGGCCATGAGGGAGAGCGTAAACTCCTGCTCGTACGCATCCGTGCCGAGGTCGGCCATGTGGATCGGCATTGTGGAGAGGTCGCCGCTCGCCTCGGCCCGCGTCTTCCGCAGAGCCTCGTCGGCCATCATCGTCACATCACCTCGGAGTCGCGACCGCAGCTGCTCCAACGAGGTTTTGAAAGCCCGGAGTTCCGTTGCTTTGATCATGGTGGGTGTCCGCCCAAAAGAAGGTCCGAAGAGCCCCTTACTATAGTTTTGCCAGGAAAGACTGTCAAACTGGCAGTCCCTGCTCAGGTTTCGTGATTACAATGCCGAAAAATCTCGTGGAGATCGGCGGAGAGTCCTGCT
Source organism: Pirellulales bacterium (assembly GCA_044358475.1). Classification (GTDB taxonomy): domain Bacteria; phylum Planctomycetota; class Planctomycetia; order Pirellulales; family UBA1268; genus CACORA01. The sequence goes on from JBIKNV010000292.1 coordinate 4,178, forward strand.
TGCTGGCTTCTCCTTCGTGACCTACCTTTGATCGCATCGCAGGCTCGCCACCCGGCATCGGCCCCCGCTGAGGCCGCCGCGACACGGGGCCTCTTTTACAG
>JBIKNV010000293.1:0-4277 GCA_044358475.1 Pirellulales bacterium
GCTGAAGATCCCAGACGCGTTCCCATTCGCGGCGTTTCCGCAGGCCGGGGTCTTTGTAGCGGAGCGAGGGCAAAAGCGGCACGCTCTCGTCGGCCACGAGCGACGTGACGAGGGCGAGCGGGTCGAAGGCGACGTCGCCCGTAAACACCTCGGCCGCCTCCATGAAAAGCGGATCGCGGCGGACGGCTGTGGCCACCTCGCCGAGCGAGACGAGGGCCGGCGGCAGCGTGGCCGTGGGCGTGCCCGCGTCGTTCATCCGGCCGTCGAAGTCGCAGAGGCGTTCGAGCCGGTCGAGGAGGAAGGATTTGAGGGCGGCCGCCTGCTGATCGGCCCACGGCGCGGTGCTCCACCGCCGCTTGTATTCGGGCTGCTCGATCAGGCGGATGTTTTGGTTGTTCTCGATCTCGTCGAGCCGCTTTTGGACGAGGGCCCGGTAGTCGGCGGGCCAGTGGGCCGGGATGTCGGTGATCGGCGTGGACCCGTGTCGCTCGAACCATGTGGTTGCCGGGCCGCCGGCGGCCACGCGACGGGCGAGCGCGATCTCGAACGCACGCTCGCCGAGCCGGATCGGCGGCACGGGTGCCTTGTAGGTGAGGTCGGCGTCGAGGAGGCCGTAGAGCGAATAGCACTGCCAGTCGAGTTCCTCCTGCAGGGCGATGCGGTGGCGACGGATCGCCTCCGACTCGCCCTCGGCGTCTTCGAGGGCCCGCTTGAGCGTGGGCAAGATCGACGGCGGCGGGTCGGCCGCCGCACCGACGGCCCAGCGGGCAATCGCGGCAGCCGGCGTGAGCGTGGCTTGCGTGTCGGATGCGGTTTGCAGTTCGCGCGCGAGGTCGAGCGGGCAGGAGGTGGGCAGCGGCAGGGAGGCAAGTTTTGTGCCGTCGATGTCACGACGAACACGCCATTGTTCTTGATCCGCACCCGTGACTTGGGTTTTGGGCTGAGTGACGCACCGAATCCAGAAACACGACGTCGAACTATTGAGTATGCCTAGGAGGCCGACGTGGTCATGTTCCGTAGCATCGATGCTCAGTTTGATAACCGGAGCTGACTGCTTGAAAATCTTGCCGCCGCGGTCAAAGGCAAAGTGGTTGTGCGTGGCAACTGCGGCAAAGGTAATGGACTTCGGAGAGCGAAGTTTTCCCTGGTCACGATAGATGTGCTCAAACCAACTCATGCCCTTGTCGGCCGGGGTCTGCCCGAAGATTCTGCGCTGCTCTAATGTTGCTCGGTAAGGCCACGCGTGGTGGTGCAAGTCAGGCGGGAGATCTTGGAGCACAGATCCTGAGTGTGATTCGTAAGGGTAAATGGCATCTGCCGGTGTGTGGATTCCAAAGTCTCGTACGCGATCCCCTTCCACAAGCTTCGTGATGTGCTTTGTCTTTCGAATGGTGGGAGGAATACGACCATCAAATAGAAACGCCTCGTCCTCCCCGCATATCGTTGTGTATCCAATCGCGGTTGCTAACGACTGGAGACGGGCTGCGCTGGTTTCCTCCAATAACTCCTTCAATTCCGCTGCCCCGCCGCCGCCGATGCTCCACGGGTGCGCGCCAAAAGTCCCGCGCGGCGTATCGGCCACGCTCACGAACTCGCTCTGCGACCCCGGCTGATCGACCTGCGTTGTGATGGCCGTCCAAACGAGGCCGCAGGCCGGATCCTCGGGCGTTGACGGTTCGCCGCGGATGCCCATGACAGCGCGGACGGTGACGGCGACCGGTTGGCGATAGCGACCGAAGAGGATGACGCTTGGCGTCCCGTTACCCGGGATGTACGCACCGCTACAGTCGATGACGTGCGTCAGGTCGATCGATGGAAAGAAGTCCTTGATGAGCTTCTTTCCGAACTCCCGCTTCATGAATGAGTTCGTCGTCAGTTGTCCGGTGAACCCGCCCGGGACGCATAACTTGAAAATGTGCTCCATGAAGGGGACGGCGAGGGAATACTTCATGTGGCAAGTGGCAAACCGGTCGCGGTAGCGATCCCGTAGGCCGGGATCCTTGGGCGTGATGTACGGCGGGTTCGCCATCACGGCGTGGTACTGGCCGTGCCGCAGGAGTTTCTTGGTCGCGGCGAGATCCTCCGACGCATAGGCGTGGTCGCACTCGTCGTCGCTTGGCCCCTTGTCGTGCTTGTCAAAGAGTTCCACAACGCCGCCGATGAGCGGCGTGTGGAGGAGCGAGTCGCCGCACTCGATGTTCAAGTGAAACGCGGGCGCGTCGGAGAGTTTGGCAACGCCACAGGCCCGCATCGCCACGAGCAGGAGCCGGAACCGGGCGATGGCCACAGCAAAAGGGTTGATGTCGACGCCGTGGACGGCGGCGAGCGATCGGCGGACGAGCTCGCGGACGGGCGTGGCGGGTTCCTGCCGCTGCCAGCGGTCGAGGATCCGCGCAAAGCTGCCAAGCACGAGATGCCCCGAGCCGCAGGCTGGGTCGATCATCGCAAACGCCTCGGTGAGGCCAAACTCGTCGAGCGCGGGCTCGAGCGTACGGTCGAGAAGAAACTGTTCGACGAAGTGGGGCGTCTGGAGGAGGGCGTAGCGCTCGCGGGCAAACGCGGAGAGGTCTTGGTAGAGGTCGCCAAGGAACCGGCTGTCCCATGAGGGATCGGTAAAATCGTGGATCAGTGTGCCGGTGTTGGCATCGATCTTCTGGAAGAACTGGATGATGTCCTTGGCGGCGTCGCCGGAGAGCCAGGTGGGGATTTCGCGGAGGGCGTTGTGCGGCCCAAAAATGTCGGCGGTGCCGGGGAGGGCGGCGAGCTCGTCGAAGATCGACAGGAGATAGTCGCGGTCGGTTTCGCGGGGGCGGGAACTGAAAAAATGCTGGTGCGAGTCGCGGGCGGTGGAAAGCCGGTCGCCGGGGCCGGCGATGCGCGGGGGGGCGATGAGATCGTTGTCTTCGAGGAACCGGACGAACACGCAGGAAAGGACCCAGGCGACGGCGGCCTGCGTGATGCGGTCGGTCCGCCATTCCTCGTAGGTGGCCGCGGTGCGGCGGGCGGCGCGGGCGCGGTCGTATTCGGACGTGAGCCGCGCGCCGATTTCCGGGACGTTTTGGTCTTCGCTCCGCGCGAGCAGGTCGGCCTCGACCTTGGTGACAAGTTTCTTGAGGTCGTCGAGGAGGCTTTTGCGGTCGATCATGGGGTGGCTGCAAGCGGGCGGTTGGCGCGGTGAAGGTTGGCAAGCCAGGCATCGGGCACGACGGCCTGCTGGCCCGGCACGCCGACTGGCTGGCGGTCAATCTGGACAGTGTGGCTGCCGGGAACGAGCAGCCAGACGCCCTGCGGGCCTCTTGATGTGCCGATCCGCTGCTGCAGATCGGCGAGCAGGGGCTTTAGGCCGTAGCGGACGAGGATGTCGGGGTAAAGCAGGAGCGACGTGGCCTCAGGAGCAAACAGCCGCTCGACGATGAGAGGCTTCGCCCGCTCGACCAACAGTCGAAGATTTTGCCAGTCGGGTCCGGAGGTGTCGCCGTCGGCCGCGATCACAAGATTCCAATCGACGCCGAGGGAGGCGGCCGTTTCCTGGAGGGCGTCGAGCACCACCTGCTCGACGTCCACCCGCACCACGCCAAACCGTCGGCAAAACTCCTCGGCCGCCCGCTCGTATTCGCGGGGCGTGACGACCATCTGGAGGAACGAGCCGTTTTGGATGGCCCGCTGGAGGCGATCCTCGAAGGCCCGGGCGTCGGCGACCTCGGGCGTGGCGGCGGGCTGCTGGCCGGCAGCGATTGCGGTGGGGTAGCGAGGCAGAAACGTGCTGCCGCTCGTGATGCTCGGCCGCTCGAAGACCGGGGCGACATACGCTCCCTGGCCTCCGGCGGCCGTGGGATCGAACTTCAGGTCGAGCCCGGCGGCCCGCAGGAGTTCGTCGAGCTCGGGCCGCGAGGGGAGCGGGCAGGCGTCGGGATACCGGCTTGTGACCCGCTCCCGTACCTGCTCGTCTTTGAGCTCCCGTGCCCCGGCTACCGCGCCGAGCGAGAGCTTTAAGGCGCGGAGGGCGTCCATGCCGCGTGGGTAAAGCTCCATGCGGCTGGACACGGCAGCCGACTGCGAGGCCGAGGCGGCGAGCCGGACGAGCCGTGAATCGCTCTCGATGACGGCGCCGGGAGGATGCTGCACGTCGCGCAGCCGTTCGACAACGCTCGCGGGCGTGGCCAGCGGCTCGGCGGCGGCGAGGCGGTCGGCCGAGCGGCCGAGGCGGACGGCGTAGTCGGCAAGGTCGGCTGCCTTCGCGACGAGCATCACGCGGCCCTCACTCCTGAGCATGAGCC
>JBIKNV010000025.1:0-14046 GCA_044358475.1 Pirellulales bacterium
GCTCACGCCCGCCCGGCGTGAGGTGGCCAACGTCTTGGCAAGGTGCACGTCCAGAAACGAACGGTGGCCACCCGCCAGGCGACAGAAGGGATTGAGAGCCTTCACCACGCCCGCGCCTTGCGTCCAGCGGCTGCCCACGCCGGCGGCGAGGGTGACCACAGCCGCCTCGCCGCTACGAATCGCCGCAAGGCCCAGATCGCGAAAAGCCCCCGCATCCTTGGCGGATGGATCGATAGACACAACATCGTCGTCCGCGACGTCATCGAGCGTGGTCGCTGCAGGCAACCGGTTCTGGGCGAGGCCAATCCGGCCATGCTGCAAGTCGCCGCGGATCTGCTCGTGCTGCACATGATCGAAACCAAGATCGGCCAAGAGCTTCCGCAGATCGGCAGCGGAGCCGCCCCCGGAGGCCCGCGGAAACAGCCGATCGAAGAGGGTATCGACCATCCCTGAGAGCCGAGGCTGTGTCCGGCAGGCGGCCGCGAAGGCATCGAGTTCGGCACGCCGCGAGGGGGGCAACCGGTCCCGCTTGAGCAGCGTCGGCACGGTCAGGGCGTAGTAACCAGCGGGCATGAGCGCCTCCGAGCCCGAGAGCAGATCGCTCCACGTGCCCCGCTCGTTGACGGCGAAGTCGTAGACGACTGGGTCCATGGCGAAGGGGAGGGCGTGCTCCAACTCCTGCTTCGCCTCCCGCATGATCTCCGCGAGGGCTTCCTGGGCAGCAGCCTTTGCCTCAGGGGTAAAAATAAACCCCATTCCGCCACCAGACATGCCACCGAGCATCCAGAAACCGCGAAACTGCTCGCCAAACCTCTCACGAACGCGGTCGATGATCGTCTCTGTGTAAAGGTTGGTGGCCCAGGGAATGATCGTCTGGATCGGCCCAAAGAAGTTCCTCGTGGTGGCTGCAGCGATCCGATTCACGTCGCCCGCCTCGACGGCGGCAATGATCTCGTCGAGCACCTCGCCAGCTTCGCGGCGGGCCTGCCATTCCGGTTCACTACGAAGCAGGTATTTTTCGGTCACCATTTCCAGGATTGGGCCCACGTTCTGAGCCATGCCGCCGTGCACGAGCACGAGTGATTCCTGGAGATCTCCGCCGAGCGTCACGGCCTCGTGGCTAGGAAGCAGTCGGCCGCGGCTCGTGCCGCGCTCGGGATCACCCTCGGCGGCCGCTACGCCGCGAATCAGTTTTGCGGCGGGCCACACGCCCCCGGAATCCTGCCATCCGCCGCCGCTTCCGCCGAGCCACTCCCCCAGGATCGCCCGGGCCGCCACGAGCCGCCGTTCCGGCTCCGTGAGTTGGCCGGTCAGCGAACTCGCCTGCCCTGTGGCCCGCATGCAGACGGCAATCAGGGCGGCAAGGAGGTTGGTCGAGACTGCTAGCCGCGAGCCTTTCGGGATGTTGTTGACGCTGCTGACGAGTTCCAGGCCGAGTCCCGGGCCCACCACGCGCTCGAGGAGGGTGGCCAGGCTTTCCCCCGAACCCTCAACCCCTGGGGGGACGATACCGGCGGCGATCACCGCCGCTTTCAGAAGCCCCAGATAGTCCCGGGCAAAATCAAACACCTCAGCCAAGTCGGTGATCTCAGCCGTGGCTCCGAGATCCACGCTCGTCAGCCGCAGCACCGGCTCATCGATCACCCGCAGGTAAGCCTCGACAGGCGGCTTCGGCTCCGCATCGCGGCCATGCACGGCAAGATCGATCGACACGTTGAGCACCCGCGCTCCCTCGGGAAAATCCATGCCGAGAAAGAAGATGTCGCTCCAGCCGGAATGAGAGAGGTCCATTCGCACGGGTGTGGATTCCCGCAGGATGGGAAACATGCCCGCAGCTGCCGAGCCGTCGCCCGATCGAGCGAGCAGTTCGGGCCGGACCCGAAGGGCGTGATCGGCAGGATGGCCAACACGAAACATCCATTGGTTGCCGCGGAGGCCGCGCACGCTGCGCCGCACCTGATTGGCGAGTGTCTGGAGCCCGAGGTCTCGGTAGGCCGCCGCAAGGGCGCTCGAGATCGCATCCGACGGGCCGTGTTGCCCCTCTGCCGCGAGGAATGTCTGGATCGCCTCCTCAAACCGGCGGTTCAGCAGATGCTGATATCCCTCGTGCGGAATTAGAGCGGCGTCACCTGCGCCGCGTTCCTTGCCATCCGCCGCCAGCCGGTCCGGCAGGTGAAACCGGTGGATCGCATACAGGAAAAACAACGCCCGCACGCGTTCGTACAAGTTCGTGCTCTCCCGCCGAAACACCTCGAGCGCAGTCGCCTCCGCGAGCAGTTGCTCGACGGTCAGTTCACGGCAGACAGCATCGACCGAGCGGTCACGCTCGTCCGCCTCCGCCGCCGTGATGATCGCGACGAGCCGTGATACGGCAGTGGTGGGCATGATCAGCGTGCCTGCGGCTGGCGGGCCAGCAACTCGACGATCTGAGCAAGGATCTCCGACCGGTCGTCGCCAGCCAACCCGAGGGCCAACTGGGCAACCAGCAGTCCGTAGGTCTCGCCAAGATTGAATCGCCGTCCCTGCACCTCGTAGGCCAGATACCGCTCCCGGCCGGCAAGCGCTGCGAGGGCCGGCGAGAGTTGCCGCAAACCGGCTTCGCCCAACTCGGCAAGCAACTCAAACACGCCCGGCGTCAGCACATGCATGCCGAAAAAGCAGAGGTAGTGTCCTGCCCGCAGCCCGGGCACGATGAGATCCTGTTCCGCTCGCGTGGGTGTTGGCTTCTCGACGACAGTCTCCACTTCGTAGAGGCCGCGAGCATCGGGCACGCGGCGACCGCCAACCGTGCCGAAATAAGGGAGCATGCTCTCTCGAGTCGCCTGCACTGCCGACACGCAGCAGTCCTCGGCCTCGGCGATGGCTACGAGCTGCTCGGCGCAGCGGCGGCTTGAGTCGCTCACGTAGAGGTGATCGCCCACGAAGTGCAGGAACGGCTCGTCCCCGACAAACCCCCGGGCGGCCTGAATCGCATCGCCGTAGCCGCGCGGGCTCGGCTGCGGGATCAGTTCAAGTCGTGCGGCCGCGGAGCCGGCAGCCGACCGAAAGGCCTCTTCCTGGCCCGGTCGCACGACGATGGCTATTTCGCTGGCACCAGCAGCGATGGCCTCCTCCACGACGATCTGGAGGGCGGTTTTCGAGCCGCCGTCACGGTCGATGAGCCGCTGCAGGGGCAGCGGCTGATCGTCTCGTCCAGCGGCCGTCACTACGGCCCGGCGGAGTTTCATAGACATTACCCCTGATGAACTAGTACCAGCAAAAGCATGGTCAGAGCTGATGGAAACGCAAGGGGTCCCCCAGGCCTTCCGCCTCCCGGCACCACGCAGGCGCCAGCGACGGGCCGCAGCGACTTCATGACCGCCGATCTTTGGAGCAACCGGTCAATCCAAGTAGATTCGATCCCTTGGTAGCGATGCACGTGTCGACTCGTGTTCAATCAGAACAGAAAAAAGGCAGGCCATTTCGCTGGCCGTAGAAAAGAAAACCCTATGGAATTTTCTGTAGATCGGTCATCAATGGCTTGCCTTCTTGGTGCCATCGTGGCGACCCTGCCTTTCGGAAATCACCCGGTATGTGGCGGAGACACCGTTACTGACCGAGCCTTCGTAACAATTGATCAGCCTAGCTCACCCTGGCAAACGAAGGTTGAACCGGATGGGCTGCTTCGACTCGAGCATGTGGACGGCTTCGAGGGCCGTGTTCTCCACGTCCGCAATTCTTCATGCTCCCAAACCGTGGATCTGTCGGGCGGGCTCTACGAGGTCGCAGCGATTGGATGGGGCTCCGGAGAGGTGATTCTCTCCGTCGAAGGACTTGGAGAACGCGCTTTGCCGCTCGGCAAGACTCGGGCCACGTACGGCTACCTGTTCGAATCGGCAGGCGGGGCCACATCCGTCAGCGTGAGCGTTAAGGGCGACGGATATTTGCGGGCATTCGCTATTCACCCCGCAACCCTGGAACAGGTCGCCGCCTGGCAGTGCGCCCAGGAGTCGATACGCCAGTTTGGGTTCGCTACCGTGTCGCCGCAAAGAGCCGCGCCAGGGGTGCCACAGCCGGCCAAAGGCGATCACGTCACTCCCCTGGCGGCGATGACCGAAGGCGTGGTCATCGATGAACCCTTAATGAACACCGGCCATTCATTGAATCAGCAAAGGCTGGTGACGTGGCTGTGTGGGAACGGGCTCACAGGCCTCGGTGCGGAAGCCCTCGGCGAGTGGATGCGGGATCACGTCAAGAATGGAACGGCATACGGCAGCGTGGCCATCCTCTGCCGCGGCATCAGCCCCGCGAACATCCTCGAGGGCCCAAAGCAATCTCCACTTTGGCTTCAATATCTCCGCGCCGGCGGACGCATCGTGCATGTCGGCGACCTGCCTTTTCAGACCTTCGAGTATGCGTCTGTCAAGCCCCTGATGCCGGACGCCAACGAGCGGGGACTGGGGCTTCTCGGCCTTGATGCAGGCTGGCACAGCCCCTTCTGGGGCAAGGGCGACCGCCCTGTGACTAGGACCCGGGTCGGCGAGGAGTGGGGGTTTGAGAACGTCGATTCATCGATCACTGGTTTCCCCATCGATGCGGTTTCCATTCCTTTCGGGACGTTCGAGACGCTGCATGACAAGCGAGTTGGTGCCTCGGCATGGTTTCGGAACGTTCGCGGCGATGCGCCGTGGAGTGGCCTTGTCAAAATCCGCCAGTATTTCGACGGCAACGACGATTCCGCATTGAGAGACGTGTGGCGCGCCGCACACTACGTGGGCAGGGCCGTCTCGATTCCTCAGCCTCCGCCACCAAATGCCGCCGTGGTAAACCCTCTACAGCTTGAGTTCAGTGCGGGAGACGTCCTCGGCAGGCATCGGTGGACTCGAGGGGAAAGCATTGAAATAAAGGCGTCACTGTCGCCGAAAATCTCAGCCGATGCCGTCCGGTACGAGTTTAGGCAGGGGGAACGTGTTCTGCTTCAGAGGTCCCTGCCCTTCAAGGCAAGCCGAGCGTCGATCAGCCTCGATACATCCGTGTGGGCACTTGGCGATTACGAAGTGGCGGCGACAGCGATGTCCCGCGGGCGTCCGGTCGCTACCACTAGGACAGCCGTCGGAATCCATCATGCCGGCCGCTGCGATTTCCCCTGGATGGCATGGCACCAGGCAGGGCCAAACGACTCAAGAAACCAACTCGAGTTTCGCGACATCCGACAAAGCAATATGGAGGTGCTCCTGACCAGAGCGACACCGGCCGATATCGATTCCACCGTTCGCGAGGGTATGGGATTCGCGCTCCGAGTCGATACGGATCTGGCCGGTGATAACCCGCCGGATTACGAGCAGAGTCCGGAGTGCTTTAGGCTCGACCCGGCTGGGAAGCCCATTGCAACGGCCTACAGCGGCGGCAGGCCGTCGCTTGGCATTAGTCATGCCCGCGTGCGCAAGAATGCCGTGGAATCAATTCGTCGCCCGATCGAAGCCGTTGGGAGCACCCCAGCTTTTAGGCCATTCGTTCTATGCAACGACGATTACTCAATCTACTACGGCTGGGACTACTCACCTACCGTCGTAGCCGCCTTCCAGCGTGAAAAAGGACGGCCTGCTCCTCGACAACGGCCCGCCCCGCCGCCACCCGGCAGAGTGGCGGACGACGATGCATGGCTGGAATGGTTTCGGTGGACGCTCGAAAACGTGGACGGCGGCCTCAATCGCGCGCTGACCGTGGCGGCCACGAGCTCGCGGCCGGATGTAAGAATCGGGCCGATTCCGGGAGCGATGCAGATCCCGTTCGTCAGCCTCACAGAGCCCGCCCAGTATCCCCCGTATCACTTCGGACCGAACGGGTTCAACCTTGTCGCGAGTTACTACTACAACACGTTCTGGCAACCCGTGATGACGACGTCGTTCTGGATGGAAGTGGGCCGCATGGGCAACCGTACGCTCCCTCAGTGGAATATGCCCGATGTTCTCGGCACGGCAGGGTATACGCGAAACAATCTCTACCACTATCTACTCGGCGGCGTGGATGGACTCGCCTATTACCGCTATTCCTACCGGACGGAGAGCGCCTGGGAAGAGATCCGTCGCCAGGGCAGGGTGATCCGTCGCATCGGTCCAGTGCAGTCCGCGCTCGAGGCGAGACCACGAGACATCGCCTTGCTGAACTCGTTCACGTGCGGATGCTTCGACCCAGCCCACACGCTCAACCAGACCTATGCGTACCACAACCTGATGCAGGCTCACTACGACGTGTCGGTGGTCCTTGAGGAGGAAGTGGACACCGATTTCGTTCGAGATCACAGCGCTCTCGTTCTCACCCGCATCCGTTGGCTGTCCTCGTCGGCGTATGATGCCATCGCCAAACACGCCGAAAAGGGCGGGCTCGTCATCCTCGACGCCAGCGTGCCGTTCGACATTCCAGGTGCTCGACGGCTCACGATCGACCTGTCCACTGGAATCGAGGGCGAAATCGCGTCCCACGAGCCGCCGCGCACCCCTGGCCTTGACGACTACGGGAGGCCGGAACGAGTGCGGGCGGTTGCCCGGCAGGTCTCCCGGTTTCTTCGGCCGTGCTTCGAGTGCGATGACATCCGGCTCGTGGCAGCGAGATTCGCGGCCTTTGGTTACCCGCACACGTGGTTCGTCAACGCACTCGACGGAGAAGAGTTCTCGTTCTGCCGCGCCCACGCGGGCGCAGGTTATCCCGGGTCACGAACCCCGGAGAAAATTGCCGCTCTGAACCAGTGGGAGAAAGCCGTAATGGATAAGGGCCCTTTTCAGACGACCGTTCATCTACCTACTCAGACCGGCACTCCGTACGACCTTGTCTCCATGTCTCGGGTGCCGCTCAAACGCTCTGAAAACACCGTCGAACTCTCGTTGAGCATGGATCGCTTTGGCGGGGCACTCGTTACCTGGCTGCCTGCTGAGATCCAAAGCGTGCGGCTTGCCGCTCCGCCGCGTGCCTCCCTGGGCGAGACGGTCGCGTTCACCGCGACGTGCGCTTTCGTGTCGCCAGGCACTGCCGATAGGGAGGCTGCCACCTCAAGACCGATGCCGTTCGAACTAGTACTTCGGGACCCAGACGGGCGGAATCAGCCCCCGAGTGGCATCCACATGGCCAACGATGGCGTATTATCCATCGAGTGGACACCGGCCCGGAACGACGCGACCGGCATGTGGACCGTTGCGGTCCGCGAACTCTTCAGCGGACTGCGGGCCAGCGGAGTTATTGAGGTCACCCAGTAAACCCTGCCGCGCGGGGCGACTCGGCGGGGCAAGGGCCGTCGGCCCGCCAAATCGCTTCGTTTTTAGTGTGTGAGAACCGCCCCGGCCAGCCATTCTTACGAATCCCCCAGGATGGGCTGAGCGCCCCCACTCCATGAAGTATACTTGATAACGTTTCGGCGGGCGGTCGGCGGAATGCTCCACAGTGCGTTTGCATACTACCGAACACTAAGTGAATCACCGGCTTCGCTCCCTTCTTAAGGCAGTGACGAAAGTCGCTTCCCCATAGGCTCCACAAAATGTGCGGCATCTGCGGAGTGATTGGGGCGCCGCCCGACGACATCGAGCCAGCCGTCCGCCGCATGATGGACTCGATGACTCATCGAGGCCCGGACGATGAGGGGTTCGAAATCCTTCCGCTTTTCGAGCTTGATCAAGGCCGCGCTGCGGCATTCGGATTCAGGCGGCTCGCGATCATCGACCTCACGCCCGCCGGCCACCAGCCGATGTTCGACCCCGAGACGGGCGACTGCCTGGTCTTCAACGGCGAGATCTACAATTTTCGTGCACTGCGGATCCAGCTTCAGCTCGAGGGACGACGGTTTCGCGGGCACAGCGACTCGGAAGTGCTGCTCAAGGCTCTTTCGACCTGGGGCATCGATGCACTGCAACGTATCGAAGGCATGTTTGCGTTCGCTTGGTACGAGGCTCGGTATCGCCGCATCACGTTGGCTCGGGATCGTGTGGGAATCAAGCCGCTTTACTGGACCACTCATCACAACACCCTTGCGTTCGCATCGGAGATCAAGGCGCTGCACACCTTGCCGTGGCTTGACCGCACGATCGACGTTCGCGCTGCGGTATCTCATATCAGCAATCTCTGCGCTTTGAATGACCGCACGATGTTCGCTGCGGTGCGTCGCCTGCAGCCCGGGCACTTGCTGACCTGGGACGCGGCGAATGGCGTGTCACTCCGGCGTTACTCGGATCCCCCATACACGCGGCCGCCGACGATTCTTGACCGATCCGAGGCCACCCGACTGTGTCGCGAGACTCTTCAGACATCGGTGGACCGGCAGTGCATCGCCGACGTTACAGTTGGTGGATTTCTCTCCGGCGGCGTGGATTCGTCGATTATCGCAACGCTCGCATCACAATCGGTTCCCGTCGAGCGAGGCTATCCGGCCTTCACGATTGCGCTCGCCAACCAGTTGAACCAGCAGTCGGATGGCTTTGCCGAGGATCTACCATTCGCCGAACTCATGGCGAAGCATCTCGGGCTGCCGCTCACGGGTGTCATGATCGACACCGACTCACTGCTACGCATCGACCAGATGGTTTGGCAGCTCGATGAACCGATCGGGGATCCGGCGGCCGTGAACGTTTCGGCCATCTGCGCCGCCGCACGCGCTCAAGGCGTCAAGGTCCTCCTGTCCGGCGCAGGAGCCGACGACGTGTTCTCCGGCTATCGGCGCCACCAAGCCCTCATGTATCAGGGCACCTGGACATGGCTGCCAGGGCTGGCCCGAAGAGCGATCACCGCGGCAACGTCGCGGCTTCGGCAGAGTCACCCTACCGTTAGGAGGCTATCGCGGGTGCTCCGCGACTCCCGTCTAAGTGAGAATGAGCGTATCATCGGAGCTTTTCTCTGGCTGGCAGGCGAGCAGAGCGCGGGCCTGCTGTCTGAAGAAGCAACGAAATCACTAGTCGACTGGACCCCGGAACAGGAGTTCCTTGCCACGCTGGAAAGCCTGCCTTCGGGTACACACCGGCTCAATCGCATGCTCGCTTTGGAACAGCGTCATTTCCTGGCTGACCACAACCTCATCTACACCGACAAGATGTCGATGGCGCATGGCGTCGAGGTGCGCGTCCCTTTTCTGGATGACGCGGTCGTGCGACTCGCCGGCGAGATCGCCCCCCAACTCAATCATCGCACCTGGGGCGGAAAATCGGTCCTCCGAGATGCGGCCAAGGAATTGCTACCGCCCGCAATCTTGAATCGCTCGAAGACCGGCTTCGGATCGAACCTCCGCCAGATCATGTCCGGCGAACTGATGCAGCGCATTCTGGACTTGGCTCACGGATCAAGCCCTGTGTGCGGCGGCCTTTTTTCGCCGCACACACTGCGGAAACTAGCCGCATCGCACACTCATGGTGAGATCGATGCCTCGTATCCGCTCTACACGGTGCTATGCATCGAGTCTTGGGTCAGGCAGTTCGGCGCTCGGCTCTGACCCCGGCGCCGCCCGTGTAGGCCTGGCATGCCGCCTCAGATGGTCGCCCTGAACTGGCGCATCCAGGAGTCGATGCAGACGAGCGCGTAGAGCGGATATGCGGCGTCCATCGCCTTGGACTCGTGCGCGGCGGCCAGTTGCTCCACCACTTTCCTGTCCAGCACCTGCATGATGCCTCCGGAAGTCCCCCCGAGCAGGCGATCTCTCACCATCGGCATGACGGCCGACCGCAGGTTTACTCCAAAACCCGTTTTCGGCCTCGTGAGAATTCGGTTGGGAAGCGTGCCGCGGACGGCGTCCCGAAGGATGCTCTTGCCGGCCAACCCACGATGCTTGATCGCCGGAGCACAACGGGCCGCAAAGTGGACGACGTCCGGGGCCAAAAACGGCACCCGCACTTCCACACCGTGGGCCATCGACATCTTGTCGGTATAGACGAGGTTGTGGTCGCCCAGGAAATGCGCCTGCTCCACATAGAGCATCTTGTTGAGAGGATCGGTGGCATGTGGCACTTCCGCCAGCGTCGCCCGAAGTGCATCCTCGGGAAACCATTCCCCGACCATCCGCACGGCACTTGGGGAGAGCAAGTCCCTCGCACGAGTTCCATCGAGCCACATAAACATACCGATAAGTCGGTCGTCGGGGGGCTTGCCGATGTCCCGCCAGAGCCGGCTCAGTCGGCGGCCAAGCGGGAGGCCTTTCGTCAGCTTGATGCTCGACCGCTGGATGCTTCCGCGGATCCAGGTCGGAAGTCCTTCCCACATCGCACCGTACTTCAGGGCGGTATGCCGCCGATAGCCGGTGAAGATGTCATCGGCGCCGGCGCCAGATAGGAGAACGGTGACGCCGGCATCCCTCGCCGCCTCACACAGATACCAGACGTTCAGAGCCGCTGGGTCTCCGATTGGCTCGTCGAGCTGCCAGACCATGCGATCGGTCTGCGACTGCAGATCGGGTGATGCAGTGACCACGTTGAGCGGCACATCGAGGTGCCGGGCAACGAGCGACGCGTGCGGCAAGTCCTCGACGAAACCATCCGACTTCTGCGAAAGATCTCCGAGCCGCATGGTGAAGGTCGGGTAATTGGCGGCCCCGGCATGCTTAGCCGCGAAGTAGGCGATCGCGGAGGAATCAATGCCGCCGGAGAGAAACCCCCCCACCGGTACGTCGGCGACGAGCTGGCGCACGACGGCCTGCTCGACGACCTGCTTACACATCCGTGCCGCGAGCCTACGATCCTTGATGTCGGGCGGGGATGTATAGGGGCTGATTGCATACCTGTGCACCTCGGGCTTGCCCCCTTCGTCGATCGTCATGACGTGGCCTGCTGGTAGCTTTCGCACCGCCGCGAACATCGTCGCGTCACGAGGCGCGTAGAGCAGGCTGATGTGACTGAGCAGGGCCCTCAGATCGATTCGGCGATCGATCCATGGCAGGACATTCAGGGCCTTGATCTCGGAAGCGAACCCGAAACGGGTGCCGTCAGTCGTCCAATACAGTGGCTTGATGCCGGACGGATCCCGGGCCAGAAGGAGGCGACGGGTGCGGGCCTGAAACCAGGCGAACGCGAACATTCCGTCGAGCTTTTCCAAGACTGCCTCGCCCCGCCGCGCCAGCGCGGCGAGCAGGACCTCGGTGTCGCTTCCGCCACGAAACCGGCATCCCTCGGCGATGAGTTCCCGGCGCAACTCGGCGAAGTTGTAAATCTCGCCGTTGAAGACGATCCAGTCCCCGGTCTCCGGATGACTCATCGGCTGATGGCCGGCCAAGGACAGGTCTTGGATGGACAAGCGGCGAAATCCCAGGCCAAGCCACGGCGGCCCGTGCCTTCCGATCTGCATCTCCTCGTAGCCCTCATCGTCCGGACCACGGTGGACCATGCCCCGCATCATCGCGGAAACGTGCTCCCGCACCTCTTGCTGGTTGGGGGAAATGATGCCGCAGATTCCGCACATTGTGCCTACCTCGCCGCGTCCATACCACGAGTGTATTGATCAGGCGGGAGTGCCGTCGCGAGTCTGAAGGCTACTACGAACCCGGGCATCACACGAGCCTTTCCCGGGCCATCTGCCGCATGGACGCTCCCAACGCGACTACGGCCAGAGCCTTTCCAGGATCCACGACCCGCGCATGGTCGATGATCCGCAGCCACTGCCCATGCAGGGCCTCGCCATCGATGGCGGGGCACGACACCACGGCCGAAACGCACTCGTCCACGAAGCCTCGCAGGGGCCCAGTCATCCAGGATGTAAAGGGAAAACGCGGGCGTGGCTCCTGACGCACGAGAAGATTGTACGGGAGCATTCTGGATGCCACCTTCTGAATCGCAGCCCCTGACCGGGAGGGCTTGGGCGACATCAGGCTCCCCGGCAGTGTGGCGAGACAGTCCGCCACTCGCCTGCTAGCGTATGGCAGTAGGAGTTGCAGCGAATTCCCCATGCCACCGACGTCGCAGGCGCGCATCGTCCTGTTGGGAAGACACGCATACAGTTGCAGTCTTGTCAGATCCGCGAAGACATCATCACCCGACTCGGGGAGGGCGGCACGTGCGCTCACCGGCAGACAGCTTTCGCTCAGGCCGGTGCTGTCGGTACCGAGGCCGATCTGTTCCAGATCGCGGCTGCGGAACACCCTGCGGGCGTGCAACCCCGCCGACATCGTGGTGGCATCAGCCGTGCATGCGTCTTCGACAAGCCCGCGGTACATGGGGCTGGAGGCAGTCACCATTCGTTGCCGAAGGGCTGACCTCAGCCAGCGCGGGCTTCGCTTCACTATGGATGCCATCTCGACGAGCCGGGTCGTCATCGCAAAAAATGGGCTCCCGCGGAACAGCTCAGTTCCCCCCGCGGGAAGCATTGCTGCCACGGCACCGGTGTTCTTGATCGCCTGGCATATGAGATACGTGTCGTAGCCCTCGACGCACGGGCTGTCGGCTGAGGCCAGCCACTCCTGCCAAAGGCTTCTCCCCCATTCCTCGTCGACAATCATTTGGAAGTGATGGGACTGCAGTTCCTGGGCGACAGCAGCTGCCACACGTGCCCGCTCTATGTGGCCCTCGGACTCCAAATCGACAAACGCCGTGCGAAACTCCTGGAGATATCGCGATGCCAAAACAGCAAGCACGGCACTCTCGACATCACCGGGCAGATACCCGCTGGCCGTTGGCAGTCCCGTTGCGAGTTCCGCAACCGTGTCATGCAGCGCGCCACGAATGCGTTCAATCTCGGCGCCGTACATCGGCGCAGGGTCAACGGGCGGCGGACACCAGTACCGCACCGGCTCCAGCGGCTCAATCTGGCCCCCATCGAATCGAATTTCCTGCCAGCACCCGGCAGGCACCTCGTGGATTTCTCGATGGATCGTCTGGGGCGCGTGCGAGTGTCCGTACGCGAGGTATGAGGCAATACCCCGGGTGTCGTAGTCGGCCGACACATGCCCGGAGGCAAGAATTGCCCGTATCTCGCTCGCCACGATCACGCCGCAGCCGTCCCGGCTTCGGGCCCAATAGAGCGGCTTCACCCCCAGAGCATCCCTGGCGAGAAGTAGCCGGCGACGTTGGGGGTCGTAGTGCACGACGGCGAAGTGCCCGTCCAACACACCGAACACCGTCTCGCCCCACCGCGAGATGGAGTCGCTGACGATGGACGTAGCGCAACGGCCCCGAACGGGGCATCCGATGGCCTCGAGGCGGATCACCAGACTGTCGATGTTGGTGACAACTCCATCGATCACGGCAACGCTGCCGACCCCTGAATCCTCAACGGGCCGCCACGCGGAAACATCATCCGGTTCATCCACGATCCCGACGTAACCCAAATCAGCACGGCTGTCGGCATCGACGCGAGTCACGAACGACGACACATCGGGGCCACGGTGCGTCATTCGTGCGACCATCCGGGCGATGATCCCATCGTGCGCGCTCCGGCCGTGCATCACGACAGCGGCGACGCCAGTGGTCGTGTACTTCATGAAACAGCCTGCCGCGAAAGAACGGCTCCCGCCGGCCCAGGCAGGCTGACCGAAGGCCTAGCCGTCATTGAATGCATACCAAGCGAGCACGTGGCTCAACGACCGTCCGATTCACACCGCCTGCTTCGGAATGCACCGCTCGGAGTTTACCACCCGTCACAGGCGCCAACCTGTCGGTGTAGTTAACTCTGCAGGTGGCCGCACCGAAGCGAGCCGCGACCCGATCGCTCACAGCCCCTGCGTCTACTTTGGTGGAACCCGGGGCCATGCGGACATCGACGTCGATGGTCAGGTCGGCATGCTGAAAGATCTGCGCCGCCACTACCTGCGGCAGGTCATCGAACATCCGCTCGAGCCTACCGATGCGGGCGCCACTCGGAAGCGTGATCAGACTGTGTAACGGCCCCTCCCATGTCGCCACGTGCCGAGGTGCGCCAGCCACAGGCACAGCCTTCGCGAGCCGGACCACGGCCCCGGTGT
Source organism: Pirellulales bacterium (assembly GCA_044358475.1). Classification (GTDB taxonomy): domain Bacteria; phylum Planctomycetota; class Planctomycetia; order Pirellulales; family UBA1268; genus CACORA01. The sequence goes on from JBIKNV010000025.1 coordinate 13,895, forward strand.
CGTACCGCAGCAGCGGCGCGGCCACGTTCGACAGATTGGTGCCAATCACCCGATACGTGCCGTCCTCGTCGCCGGCAATCAGTTCTACGGCTGCGTAGTCCTCGTCGATGACGAGGGCTCCATCGGCATGCTCAGTGATGGAGGCAACCGCA
>JBIKNV010000294.1:0-4248 GCA_044358475.1 Pirellulales bacterium
CCGCTCGGGGTTACCCGAGCTTTGTCGCGCAGGCGTCAGCTTGCGAATGTGGATTGCTCGACGTACTCGGCCACCGCACCGGTGATGTCGGCTCCGGTTGCGGCTTCGAGACCTCGCCAGCCAGGGACGCCGTTGACTTCGAGGACCGCCACGCCCCCGTCGGGGGTCGGGATCAGGTCGACTCCTGCGATCTCGGTGCCCACGGCAGCAGCGGCCTGCCGTGCGATGCTCAGCCAATCGTCGGGAGGCGCGAACGGCTCAGCCTGACCGCCGCAGGCAAGGTTGGTTCGCCATTCACCAACGCCTGCATGCCGCCGCATCGCAAAGCTGCGATCCCCCACCAGCAGAATGCGGGCGTCCCATCCCGGATGGGGAATGAATTGCTGGATGTAGAAGATTCCGCCGCATGATTCCGCGACCGTGGGGAATCGCGTCGCAGCCTCGACGTCAGCGGCCGTTCTCAGCCGCAGGAGGCCCCGGCCGCGGGATCCGAACAGTGGCTTGAGGAGACAATCGCCTCCGAGGTCTTCCCAGGCAGCCACAGCGGCTGCCGCATCCTGGACAACGCGGGTGGCTGGTACCGTCAGGCCCGCCGCGGCGATATGGCACAGAGCGAGATGCTTGTCGATTGCCACTTCAAGCGACCGGGGACTGTTGATCACCCGGCTGCCACGGCTGGCGATCCGGCCGAGGAGATTCATCCGAAAAATGACGCGCTCCAGCCGTTGGTCTGTTCGGCCACCGCCGGGCATGCCCCTCACGACGACGATGTCGGCCTGAGCCACCGCCGTCGGCCCGAACGTCTCTCGCTCGGCGGCGGGAACCGCAATGCCGGCAGAGAGTCGCTGCCAGGGCACGATTTCCACCACGTGGCCACGACCGGCCAGCGTCTCGGCCAGTCGGGTGGCATGCCAGCCCGTCGCCTCACCCAGGACCGCAACGTGGTGGTTGCTCACACGCCAACTCCGGCAGCTTTTTCGGACGGTGTCGTGAACGACGTCCGAACGATCTCCGGTGCAAGGCTCCCAAAACGGTGACGGCAGCCCGTGTCGACATTCACGAAGTCGATCATGGCAGGGGCGAAAAGCGCTGGGTCGAGGGCATAGAAGTCGCAGCCGGCCCGCTCGAACAGCTCGAGGAAGGGCGCTCCGTAGTCCGGTGATGCCCTGCTGACCGCCTGTGGGCCGATGGCGAGCAGGCTCGCGTCATCACCGCTCACCTCGAGCACGACATGACCGCCATACAGAATCGCGTCGTTCGTCCGCCCGATGGCGACGAGATCCTTCCGCGGGACGGGGGCCAGCGGGGCGCGTCCGTGGCCCCGGCGGATCCGTCCCAGATCAAACCGCAGATCGTGCAGTTTGTGGAGCGCGGTTTCCAGCGAGCGGGCGATGACCTGGAGCGTGCCGGCCGGGCTGGCTGTCCGAGCCACGAGGAGAAGAAGCTGCTCCGGGGGTACACCGGCATCGAGGGCGAGTTGGCGACAGACCTGCTCCGGTGGCAGGGAAGACGTTTCGAGAAGGCCCACCGCCGACGGTGGTCGCTCCCGCATGCCGATGTCATCGAAGAGATGCTCGCGGCCGATCGCAGCACGCACCGGACCGCTCGCCATGGCAAAATAGCCACCGTCACTGACTTTCCAGCCGGCGTACTGGGATGCCAGGCAGGCGGCGACCGGCTCCGCGCTCGAGACGGTGACAACGGGCCACGGGCAGTCGGGCCACTCGTCCCCAAAACCGGCCACGGGCTGGAGGGTCACCGTGCCGCGGCCGGCCAGCGCCGCCCGCGCCATCACGAGGCCCGCGTCAGGCCCCCCCGGTTCCCGTACCCCGCAGTCGACGACACGCACTCCACCGATCGTGAGGACCGCGATCCCCGCCTGCGGGGCACCGGTAAGCAACGATTCGACCACGGCGAAAGCGGATTCATTCAGCAGCATGCGACGCGCCCCCCGCGGTATGTATGATTTCGACAATCATGCTCTCGGCGACGCGGGGCGACAACGCCCCGCGTCGCCGATCGTGAAAACCGCCCCTGCACCCGCGAGGTCGACCTGCCGTGCCCAGCCTGACGGTCGAAAACTACGTCAAGACGATCTTCCAGATCAGCAGCGATCAGGATGGCAAGCCAGCCAGCACCGGGCAGATCGCAGCGGCCCTGGGCGTCCTTCCCGGCACGGTCACGAGCATGCTCAAGACGCTCGATGCGGCCCGACTCGCCACTCACAAACCCTATGAGGGCGTCTCACTCACACGGGCCGGGCGGATGCTTGCCCTGCGAATGATCCGGCGGCATCGACTCATCGAGTTGTTCCTGCTGCGGACACTCGACATGACCTGGGACGAGGTGCACGACGAGGCGGAGCACATGGAGCATGCCGTCAGTGATCTGCTCATCGATCGCATCGACGCCTTCCTGGGGCATCCCGAAGTCGACCCGCACGGCGATCCGATTCCGCGTGGTGAAACGATGACGATGCAGGCCATCGCTGCCGAGGCCCGTTCGCTGGCCGCTGTCGCCGAGGGAAGCCGATTCCGACTGGCCCGTGTGCTCGACCAGTCGTCGGAATTTCTGCGGTATCTCACCGAGTCAGGCCTGGCGCTTGGCACCGTGGGAGAAGTGGAGCGAAACCCCGACGGCGCCGGGCTGATGCGGATCAGGCTCGGCAGACAGTCGCTCTCGCTCGCGCTCGATGCCGCCGGGAAGATCGTTGTCACCGAGGCGTGACGCGGCGTTCCCACACGGCCGACTGCCCGAGGCACTCGTCGACCTCGATTCTGAGAGTGCCAGCGATCGGTTGGCCACGGTCGGTCATCGCCTGCAGCAATTCGCCGCCGATCCAGCGGGCGATCCATTCGGCCGTCGTGTTGGCCATCGGGAGCAGTACACATTCATCGGCCGGAAACACCCAGCGCCGATCACCAAACTGCACCGTCACTTCCGCCCGGCGCGAGGGACCCTCGGTGGTCGTCACCGGAAGCAGACGATTTTCGGTGGGGAGGAGCATCCGATGATCGAGCCGCGAGGTGATCGCCGCAAGCTGATCGCGCAGGAGGATGAAGTCGATCACCATGCCGTGGGGATCGGGTTCTCCCTCCACCTCGGCGGCCACCATCCAGTTGTGTCCGTGGACCGACTCGCAAAGCGTGTCGGTAAGCGTGATGAAATGGCCGGCACAGAAGACGTGCACCGCCTTCCGCATGTGTACGGCATAGCGATCGGTCATGGGGACTGACTCCGAAGGAGAACGTACAGGGCCGTGGCGACAAGATCGGCCGTGGTGCCCGGATTGATCCGCACGGGATCACGAAGCGAGCGATCAAAGGCAGCCTCTGCCTCACGGCGGTCTGGCGGGTCGGAGGCCACGACGGCGGCAGCCCGCCCCGAGACCTCGGCGGCGATTCGCCTGCCATGCCGGCGCAGGATGAGCGAGTCTGGCGCACGGGCCAGTTGCCGCAGGAACGCGTCGACGACCGCCTCCCGCCAGTCCCCGAGGCGCGACAGGGCGATCGATAAATCGACGACCAACGCGCCGAGACCGTCCGCATACCCTGTGGTCCAGAGCGCCGCGATCGAATCGTGACCAGCGGCCAACCGCATGGCGTCGAGGATGTTGCCAGGGGGTGGACCAGCCAGATCGTGTCGCTCGGTGGTTCCCATGCCGCCCGGGCGCGCCTCCCCGATCGCCTCCCAGATGGCGGCTGTGTCGGCGGCGTCGAGGCTGCCGAGTACGGCGGCCACCGCGACAGAGAGCGACGCGACGGTGTCTTCATCGGCTGCCGTTGGCCACGCATCCGGCGGTACCGCAGCGAGCGGCGCGATCGCGAGGATCATGCCGAGATTCGCATTGGAACGGGTCACGCGGCGGGACTGTCGGACGGCCTCGAGAATCACCCATCCCAACGGCATGTCGGCTGCCTGCTCGAGAATCGGCCCGATGGCGAGGGCAGCGGCCGCGAGATCGTCGTGGGTGAGATCGGGGAAGGCTGCGGCAGGGTGGACATTCCCCGGCTTTGGGGCCGCCACCTCAAGGAGGCAGGCCATCGAGGCAGTCCAGCCCGCCCCGTGTGGCGGGAGAGTGGATGGCATGCGGCAGTCCCACTCGCTGCACGCCTCCCGCAGTTTTGCGGCAGCGAGGCGGATGTGTGAATCTCGTGTGGCGAGCATCAGGCTCTCAGAGGATCGGCCGGTCAAGGGTACACTTGTCCGATCACAGTCTACCGCAAAGCGAACGGTGGACGACGCTGA
>JBIKNV010000295.1:0-4247 GCA_044358475.1 Pirellulales bacterium
CGGCACGCCATCGGGGCGGCGGCCATATGCAACACTATCGGCTCGTTGACTTCCGCCGCAACAAAGATGGTGTGCCCGGTACGGTTCACTCGATCCAGTACGACCCCAATCGCACCTGCCGGATCGCCCTGGTCCAGTATGCAGACGGTGAGAAACGATTCATCCTTGCCCCCGAGGGGCTCGAGGTGGGGGCTACCGTTCAGAGTGGAGAGTCGGCGCCGCCCGAGGTGGGAAACTGCCTGCCGATGTCGTCCATTCCCTTGGGGATGCAGATTCACAACATCGAGTTGCAGGCTGGCCGCGGTGGCAGGCTCTGTCGGTCGGCCGGTTCGTCTGCCGTGCTCGTGGCGCGTGAGGCTCAGTGGGCTCAGTTGACGCTGCCCAGCGGTGAGATCCGCCGCGTGCCGGCTGCGTGCCGTGCAACCATCGGCGCGATTGGCAACTCGGAGCACATGAACGTGGTGCTCGGGAAGGCGGGCCGCAAGCGGTGGATGGGTATTCGGCCTCACGTCCGCGGGACGGCCATGAATCCGATCGACCACCCGCACGGTGGTGGTGAGGGGCGGACAAAAGGTGGTCGTCATCCGGTCAGCCCAACCGGCAAGAGCGCCAAGGGTGGCGGCACGAGGAAGCCGCGGAAGCCGTCGAGTTCTGCCATCCTTCGGCGTCGCAAGAGCCGTCGCTACGGTCAACTAAAACTGAGGTAATGAGGAAGGCAGGCTTCGGTCTGTCGAACACCAGAAATCATCATGGGACGCAGCGCAAAAAAAGGACCGTTCGTCGACCCTCGCCTTTTCGAAAAGGTGGAGGCTCAGCTTGCCGGCAGCAAGCGGGAGCCGATCAAGACGTGGGCTCGGGCCTGCACGATCGTGCCTGAGTTCATCGGGCTCACGTTCATGGTGCACAACGGCAAGCAGCATCTGAAGGTGTTCGTTACCGAGGATATGGTCGGCCACAAGCTCGGCGAGTTCTCGCCGACGCGGACGTTCCGTGGCCACGGTGGCAAGGGCACCGGAAAGTAAGGGACGCAACCATGCCATATACCGCCACGCACAAATACGCCCGCATCAGTGCCCGCAAGGTTCGGGCGCTCGCAGATCTGGTCCGCGGGAAGTTTGCCGACGAAGCGCTCGACATTCTTCGTTTCCAGCCCCACCGGGGCGCCCGGATGCTGGAGAAGGTGATCAAAAGCGCCCTGGGAAACGCTGAGCATCAGCAGGCCCCGGCGATCGATGATCTCATGGTTGTCGACGCCCGGGTCGACGGCGGGCCGATGTTCAAGCGGATCCGCCCGATGTCCCGCGGGCAAGCGTTTGAGATCAAGCGGCGGATGTCGCACATCAAGGTGTCGCTCGATACAGCGCCATTGGAACAGACGAACTAGGTCATCCGAGCAAAGGAAGAAAACCATGGGTCAGAAAGTTCATCCCACCGGCTTCCGTACCGGCGTGACCGAGCCGTGGAAGAGTCGTTGGTACGCTTCGAAAAAGGACTTCCGGGAACTCCTCATGGAGGATTTCAAGGTGCGGAAGTTTCTCAAGACGAAGTACCGCGCGGCGGCGATTCCCAAGGTCGAGATTGAGCGAACTCGGGACGAAGTGAAGGTGATTCTGCACTCGGCCCGGCCCGGCGTGATCATCGGCCGCAAGGGCCAGGAGGTCGACCGTCTGCAGGATGAATTGCAAGAGCTGCTCGGCCGGCGAGTCAACTTGAAGGTCGAGGAGGTAAGCCGCCCCGAGATTCAGGCCCAGCTGATCGCGGAGGACATTGCCGACCAGCTCAGCAAGCGGGCGGCCTTCCGTCGGACGCTCAAGCGGGCCCTCGAGACGACGATGGATGCCGGTGCAAAGGGTGTGAAAATTCAGTTGGCCGGGCGGCTGGGTGGTGCAGAAATGTCGCGGTGCGAGAAGGCGATCGCCGGGGCGATGCCGCTCTCCACGCTGCGGGCCAAGATCGATTACGGGTTCTGCGAGGCTCCCACGGCGCAGGGCAACATTGGAATTCAGGTGTGGGTCAACCAAGGCATGTACGAGGAGGATGGCGATGGCGCTGATGCCCAAGAGGGTCAAGCACCGAAAAAGCCAAAGAGGTCGTATAAGAGGTGACGCCACCCGCGGGAACCGCGTCGTCTTCGGCGACTTCGGCCTTCAGGCCGAGCAGCCGGGATGGCTTCCCGCTGCGACCATCGAGGCCGGCCGCATCGCGGCCCAGCAGTATCTCCGTACGGAGGGGCGGCTGTATGTCCGGGTGTTTCCGCACAAGTCGGTGACGTCGATTCCGCTCGACACGCGTATGGGAAAAGGAAAGGGTGAACCAGAGTTCTGGGCCGCCGTGATCAAGCCGGGCACGATCCTCTACGAGATTGGTGGTGTGAGCGAGGACGCAGCCCGGCTGTGCTTCGCGCGGCTTGCCCACAAGATGCCGGTGCGGGTTCGGTTCGTAAAGCGTCGGGCGATGTGAGCGGGATATCAAAAGCCGATAGAGCAGCCTCCAGTGGGTGTCAGACATGAGCAAAGCGAACGAATTGAGAGAGATGAGCGACGAGCAGATCCAGTTGGTCTGTAAGGACGCTGCCGAGTCGCTGTTTCGCCTGCGGATGCAGGCCCAAACCGAGAAACTCGCTGCGCCCACCGACATGAAGAAGTTGCGACGCACGATTGCCCGTTGCCAGACCGTTTTGGCTGAGCGGACTGCGCGGGCCGCCTCATCAGCGGTGTCCTGACGGCCACCACACACATTCGATCACCAGACATTCGATCATCAGGAACCCTCCCCATGCCCAAACGAGTCGAGACAGGAACGGTGACCAGTGCTGCGTCGAGCAAGACGCGGCGGGTCGAGATCCCGCGCGTCGTTCGTCACCCGAAGTATGGTCGGATTCTTCATCGTCGCACCGTGTGCCACGTGCACGACGAACAGGATGAGTCCCAGCCCGGTGATCTCGTGGAAATCATCGAATGCCGTCCGCGGAGTCGGTTGAAGCGGTGGGAACTCGTGCGGGTTGTGCAGAAGAGCCAGGCCGTCGATCTGGCGTCGCTGAGAAGTGGAGCGCGGGCCACAGAGATGCGGGAAACAGCCGCTCGCGCCGAGGAAGCCGCTGCGACAGGTTCGGCCGGGCGGACGCGTGACGAGAGAGGGGCTGCCACATGATCCAGATGCAAACGCGGCTTCAAGTCGCGGACAACACCGGGGCCAAGGAAGTGATGTGCTTCAAGGTGCTCGGGGGCAGCAAAAAACGGACCGCTGGGATCGGTGATGTCATCGTATGCAGCGTGAAAAGCGTGATTCCTGGCAGTGATGTCAAGAAAAAAGCTGTTGTCAAGGCAGTGATCGTGCGCTGCAAGAGCCCGACGCGGCGGGATGACGGCAGCTATGTGCGTTTCGACAGCAATGCCTGTGTCATCATCGACAACGACAAGAACCCCAAGGGGACACGCATTTTCGGGGCTGTAGCTCGCGAACTGCGAGACCGGAATTTTATGAAGATCGTTAGTCTGGCGAGCGAGGTGGTGTGATGTTGATTCGTTCCGGGGATCTCGTCGAGGTAACAACGGGTAACGCCCGCGGTACGCGGGCGAAGGTTCTGTCCGTACTTCCATCCAAGGGCAAACTTGTGGTGGAAGGTGTCAATCGCGTGTATCGGCACATCAAGCGAAGCCAGAAAAATCCGCAGGGCGGCCGGCTGAGCAAGGAGATGCCGGTGGACGCTTCCAATGTGCTGATTGTTTGCCCAGCCTGTGGCAAGGCGACGCGGATTGGAGTGAAGGTGGATGCCGACGGCAGCCGGTCGCGAGTGTGCCGAAAGTGCGGGTCCGACCTTGGCGCCATTCGGAAGGCGAAGGCCTAGGGAAACCGACAGGCACAGCAGCACGAACAAATCGAATCAAGTTCAGGAACGTGATGATGGCAAAGAAGACGAAAGCACAACCCTCCGCGGCAGCGCCAGCAGGTACCCCGCGGATGCTCGAGCACTACGTGAATACGGTCCGCCCGGAGTTGGCCAAGAAGTTGTCCACGACCAATCCCCATGCCATTCCGAGGCTGGAGAAGATCGTTGTCAACATGGGTGTCGGCGTGGCGGTATCTGAGAAAAAGTACCTCGAGGAGGCCATTTCCGCGATGGCTCAGGTGACCGGCCAAAAACCGATTGCGACATTGTCAAAGGCGGCCGTGTCGGGTTTCAAGCTGCGGGAAAATCTGCCAATTGGCTGCAAGGTGACGCTTCGTGGCAGACGGATGTACGAGTT
>JBIKNV010000296.1:0-4239 GCA_044358475.1 Pirellulales bacterium
CGGGGAGGTCATGGCGAGGGCGTCGAGGCTGGTGACCTTCACCCAGCGCTGAGCCGGCGTCGGCGGCGTTCGCTGCGTCGCGATCTGCTCCCGCACCGTGCACTCGATCCGATGGTGCGTGACGGTGTAGGTGACCAGCCCGAGCCGCCGGCCCCGCTTTGCCGTCGCGTTGCCCACGCGGGGAAAATCCCAGAGGCCCTCCCACCATGCGCCCGGCCCGCGGCGCTCCACGAGCACACTGTCACGGTACCGCACCACGGCCGCCGTTTCCCGCATCTGCTTCACCTGCCGCCGTTTCGCTGGTGCCGGAATCGCAGCGACGCGGTTCGTACGATGCGCGACACACACGTTTGCCAGCGGGCAGTGACTACAGAGAGGGCGATTCGGCGTGCAGATCATCGCACCCAGATCCATCAGTGCCTGATTGAACCGGCCCGGATGCCGCGCGGGCACGAGCCCCGCCGCGATCTCCCAGATCGGCTCGTCGCCGCCGGGCCCGTCGAGTGGCGCGGCATGCCCCACGAGCCGGGCGATCACCCGCCGGGAGTTGGCCTCCACGATCGGTGTGGCCAGACCGAAGGCGATCGATCCGATCGCACCCGCCGTGTAGCGGCCGATGCCGGGCAGCGACCGCAGCCCCTCGACTGTCCGCGGAAACTCGCCACCGTGGGCGGTCACGATCTGCTTGGCGGCCGCATGCAGCTGCCGTGCCCGGCGGTAATAGCCGAGTCCTTCCCAGTGCTTCAGCACGGTCGACTCCCGCGCGGCCGCGAGATCGTGCACGGTCGGAAACCGCTGCATGAAACGCCGGAAGAACTCCCGCACCCGCTCCACCTGCGTCTGCTGGAGCATGATCTCGCTCACCCAGATCGCGTAGGGATCCCGCGCCCCGCGCCATGGCAGATCCCGTTTGGCGCGGACATACCAAGCCAGCAGCGGCTTCACGATGCGAGCCGGCGTCGTCGCGTCCTTCGTGGTGGCTGCCGCCACGCATGCCTCTTGCAAACCGGTTTTCCGTGAGTTCCAACGGACGTAGTGTAGCCGGTTCCTGACACCACCTCCGACCTCTCTTCGTATGCCCCAGCCCCGCCCCCGATCGTCTGCCGGCGACAGGCTCCGCGTGGAACGCCGTGAGGCAGGCGAGACAGTGCAGTGGGAGATCGTCCAGCCGCGGTGTGCCCGCAAGCGGCGCGACGACATCGAGGAAGTGGAAGCGATGGTCGAGGCTGGGGAGACTGAGATCGCACGTGACGAACTCGTCTGGCTGCTCTCCGAGTGTCCCGACTTTCTCGAGGGGCATGTGCACCTCGGCCTCATCGCCCTCGAGGAGGAAGACGCGAAGCTCGCTCGCGGCCATTTCGGGCGGGCTTATGAACTCTGCCTCAAGGCGCTGGAGGCAGCGGGCAACCCGCAGCCATTGCCCTACTCACTCCCCGGCAACAAGCCGTTCTTCGAGGCTGCCAAGGGGCTCGTCCACTGCCTGCTCGACACCAATCGCCGCCCGATGGCAGCAACGGTCTGCAAACGGATCCAGCCGCTCGACCCGACCGACCCGCTGGGCATCCAACGGCTGATCCAGTAACTCTCATGCCACCACCCCGCTTCATCGCGCTCGACGGCATTGACGGCTCCGGCAAGTCGTCGCAGATCGGCCCGCTCGTGGAGTGGCTGCGACACCGTGGCTGCCGGGTCACCACCTGCCGCGATCCGGGCTCCACACCAGCCGGCGACGCCATCCGCGCAATCCTGCTCGATCGCCACGATCTCCGCCTCGCCCCCACGGCTGAGATGTTTCTCTACATGGCGGCGCGGGCGCAGCTGGTGCAGGAGGTGATCCGGCCGGCGCTCGGCCGCGGCGAGTGGGTCGTGTCGGATCGCTACCTGCTGGCCAACATCGTCTACCAGGGGCATGCCGGCGGCCTCGATCCCGAGGTGATCCGCGAAGTCGGCAGCGAGGCGACCGGCGGCCTCATGCCCGACCTCGTTCTGCTGCTCGACGTCGATCTCGCCGTGTCGGCCGCCCGGCTCGACCGGCCGCTCGATAAGCTGGAGAATCGCGGCGATGGCTATCGTCGCAAGCTGCGGGCGGGGTATCTCGCCGAGGCGGCGGGTCAGCCCGATCTGATTCGTGTGATTGAGGCTGACGCCCCGATCGACGAGGTCGGTGACCGGATCCGCGCGGTATTGAGCCAACGCTTTCCCGAACTCTCCCCCACACTCGCATAGCGCGCACCACCATGGCATGGCAGGGCACCGAGGGGCACGACGCGATCGCCGAGCGGTTTGCGATTGCCGCCGCCCAGGGCCGCGTGGCCGGCTCATATCTCTTCATCGGCCCGTCCGGAGTCGGCAAAAGCACGTTCGCCCGCGGGCTCGCCAAGGCGGTCTTGTGTCGGCATCCTCGGCCGGGCCTCGTGGCCTGTGATGCCTGTGCGTCGTGCGTGCAGGCGGAGGCTGGCAGCCACCCCGATATCGATGTGGTGCACAAGCCCGAAGACCGGGCGTCGATTCCGTTGGAGGCCCTCGTGGGCGACGCCGAGCACCGGATGCGGGAGGGGCTCTGCTGGCGGGTGAAGCTCCGCCCGGCCATGGGAACTCGCAAGGCAGCGATCATTCTCGATGCCGACACGCTCCTCGAGGAGGCGGCCAACTGCCTGCTCAAGACGCTCGAGGAGCCGCCCGACGGCGCGGTGATCATCCTCGTTGGCGAGGCGCTCGAGCGGCAGTTGCCCACGATCCGCTCGCGGTGTCAGATCATCCGCTTCAAGCCGCTGGCGGCCGATGCCGTGCTGCGGGTGCTCGAGCGGGAGGTGGCCGCCGGTGGCACTGCGGTCGACGCGGCCCTGCTCACCAGCGTGGCGAACGCTGCCGGAGGCAGCCTCACCCGGGCCCGCCTGCTGCTCGATCCCGCGGCTGTGGAGTTCCGCACGAAGCTGATCGGCCTGCTCGCAAAGCGGCCGCTCCGGGGCGTCGAACTCGCGCGGGAAACGCTCGCTTTTGTGGAGGCCGCCGGCAAGGATGCGCCGCCGCGACGGGCGCGACTGAAGGTGGTGCTCGAGACAGCGATCGATTTCTTTCGGGCCGCGCTGCGGCAGACCACGACGGGTGAAGCTCCGGCCGATCCGGCAATCGCGCGAGCCGTGGCAGGATGGGCGCTCGAGGCAGGCGAGGCAGCGACCAATCTCCTCGAGCATTCGCTCGATGCCCTCGATTCCGTGGATCGCAACGCCAATCTGGCGATCCTCGTCGACGCCTGGACGGCGATTCTCGAAGCCCCGCGGATAGCGACGGCTGGTAAACCCTGACGGTTTTCCCACGGCCGGTCGAATTTCCCTTTTCTACGTGTCGATCGAGTTGTGCGGGGTGGCGGCGGAGCCGTGCCCTTCGACATCGACCAGTTTCGACACGATGGCCGGGGCGGGCATGGCTGACGCGCGAGCGAAGGGAATCGTCGCGATCTCATTTCTCGGGGGGATTCTGCTGGCAGCGGCCATGGTCGCACCAAGCGTGTGGGAGCCGATTCCCGAGCCGTTCTTCGGCCTCGAAAAGCCGGTGCCAGTGGCGACCCCCTTGCCGCAGCAGCCCGCGATCGCCGTCTCACCGGCGCCGAAAGTATCGCCTCCTGTCGGTGATCTTTCCTCGATGGCCGCCGCGATGCCGGCCGTCGTCAAGCCCGGGCCTCGGCCGGAGCGGCTCGCGCTGGCCCCGATTGCGGCCACTGCCCAGGAACTGCGATCGCGTCAGCCGGCGATCGCTCAGGCCGTTCCGCCCCGCCCCGCCGCGGCCCGCCCGCCGCGGCCCGCATCAGCGCCGATCGCCGATGACGCATCGCCACCAGTTTCCGAGCCCTTGGTGATCGAACCGGTGGATGCAAGCTCGCTCAAGTCACTTGTCACTCGCGTGCACATACATCGCTTGGCTGCTGAAGGGTCCACCGCTTCGACGACGGCGATTTCCGAGACCTCGTCGCAGCCGGCGCGGATCGAGCCGCCCGTGGCCACCGACTCGCTCGGTGCGGCCCCGCTGCCCGGTGCCGCCTGGTCCGACCCCGACAGCGTGAATTGGACCGACGCCAACGCCCAGCCACGGCTCGCAGCCTCGCCGGGTCCGGGAATAGGACAGCCTCCGGGGTCGGGTCGGCTCTTCGACCGTCTCCGCAAAGGGGAGCGGATTTTTATTCGCGGCCGACGCGAGGGTCACGACGACGACGAGCGGCTGACTGCGTTGCAGTCGGTTCCC
>JBIKNV010000510.1:0-2611 GCA_044358475.1 Pirellulales bacterium
GAACTGGCGTCGTACCTCGAGGAGATCGGTCCCGATCTCGACGACTACCGCATGCAGGTCGATCGACTCGATGCCCAGGCCCGTCAGCCGTCAGCACGGGAAGTGCCGTTCGAGCGGAAGCGGGTGGCCGACAAGCGTCGGGAACTGGCAGCCATGGCCTCCGGGTGGCAGGCTGACGCCGCGGCGATCGGAGAGAAACTCGTGGCCGCATGGGACGGGGCCCTGGCGCCAGCCGACCGCATCCGGGCTGCGGCAGCGGTTCCGCCGACGTCGCTGTGGAAAGCTGACCGATTCGTGAGCTGGGCCCTCGTGGCGATCGGCGCCTGCCTGGTGCTCGGCATCCTCGTGCCGTTCAATGCGATGGGCGGCGTCTTCTTTCTGGCGAGCGTGATCGCGTCGCAGCCCTTCTGGGTGACCGGCGCCCAGTCCACCTACGACCAGTGGGTCGAACTGGCCGCCTTGCTCGTGCTGGCCACGATGCCCATCGGCGGCTGGCGCGGTCTCGATTACTTCCTCCGCTCCTGGTGTCCGTTGGGTTGCTCCCGAGGTATTGCGCGATGAACCTTTCAGAAGAACAGAAGAAGATCGGCAAGGAAAATTTCGACGACGCCGTCGGAGTGACGCGACGTGACTTCCTCACCGGCACGGTCGCGGCCGGGTTGGCCACCGGCGCCGGCCTCGGCTCGATCTATTTCGGCTACGGCAAGAGCGTCGGCAATCCGCTCCGCGTCGGCGTGGTTGGCACCGGTGACGAGGGAAGCGTGCTCCTCGGGGCCCACAATCCCGACTATCTGAACGTGGTCGCGATCGCCGACATCCGTCCCTACAACGTGTTTCGCGCCTTTCACGGCGACGTGTCCAGCCCCAGCGCGTATGCCGCTCGGCCGGGCCTGATGTCGAAGTACCAGTGGACCACCGAAGACGAGGCCCGCAGGAAAGTGAAGGTCTACGGCGCCTACGAAGAACTTCTCGCCGACAAGGACATCGAGGCGATCGTCATCGCCTTGCCGCTTCACCTCCACGCGGAGGCGGCCATCAAGGCGATGCGGGCCGGCAAGCACGTGCTCACCGAGAAGCTCATGGGGCACAGCATCCATGAGTGCAAGGAAATGAGTCGGGTGGCGCAGGAGACCGGCAAGATTCTGGCCACGGGCCACCAGCGTCATTACAGCATCCTCTATGACAACGCGGTCTACACGATCGGCAAGGCGAGACTGATTGGCGACGTGCATTCGATCCGGGCCCAGTGGCATCGCGGCAACCTCCCGGGCAATGATTCTTGGAAGCCGCCGCTGCCGGCCGACGAGTCGCTGGCCAAGAAGCTCGTCAGTTGGAAGAAGTCGCTCGCCGAGTCAAAGCCCGCGGACATTGACTCGTGGACGAAGAAGGTCGCCCAACTCGAAGCCCAGATTGCGGACCAGGTCGTCGATGCCGCGGCGCATGGCTACACGCAGATGACGCTGCCTGATGGGGCGACCCGCTCGCCGCTGGAGGAATTGATCCGCTGGCGGCTCTGGAACCGTACCGGCGGCGGGCTGATGGCGGAACTTGGCAGCCACCAGCTCGACGCGGCTGGCATCTTCGTCTCGGCGATGCACGGCGAGGGGAAGAAGGTGAAGCCGCTGACCGTCACCGCGGTGGGCAACCGGAGCATCTTCCCTGCCGACCGCGAGGTCGACGACCACGTGTACTGCATGTACGAGTATCCCGCCCCGGGATACGAGGAAGACAGCAACAAGAAGATCGTGGTCACGTACTCGTCGATCAACGGCAACGGGTTCGGCGGCTATGGCGAGGTCGTGCTGGGCACGAAGGGCACGCTGATCCTGGAGAACGAGCGGGACGTCATGCTCTACAAAGACTCGTCGCGCGACACGCGGGTGACGGTCAAGAAGGGCAAGGATGGCGCTCCCGCACTCGACACGACCGAGAGCGGCGGGGGTGGAGCGGTGGCCGCCGCCGCTGGCGGCGACTCGAAGGCCGCCCCGTCCCGCGGCTACACCGAGGAGATGGAGCACTGGGCCTGGTGCATCCGGAATCCCTCGCCGGAAAACCAGCCCCGCTGCAAGCCGGAGGTGGCGATCGCCGATGCGGTGATCGCGCTGGTGAGCAACATCGCGCTGGCCAACCCGACCACGCAGCCACGGATCGAGTTCAAGCCCGAGTGGTTCGACATCGACAGCGACGAAACGCCGGAAGGCATCAAGCCCGACCTCAATCGCGACAAGTACAAAGCCTAGGCCTGAGCCAGAGACCGTTCGGCCCGCCCCTCACCCGATGTCAAAGAGCCGTGGCAGCGGAGCGTCGGCGGGCAGGTCGAGAATCGTACGGAGTTGGGCGAGGTCGCTGTCGCTGAGCGGCACGAACACGACCGGGTCTTGGCAGAGCTCAGGATCGACGAGCCGATAGGTCACCGTGCCGTCGTCGTTGACCCGCGGCGCCCGGCCGTAGCCGTACATCATGTTGTCGACCTTCTCGAAGAAATCGCGGAGCGTGATCGCGTCCTGCCGCGGCCGGCGGACGTAGTAGAGTTCGATCACATCCTTCCAGAAGTGCGGCACGAATTTCGCGCCGACATCGGCGTGTCCCACGCAGTTGCGGTTGGTGCCGG
>JBIKNV010000476.1:0-2758 GCA_044358475.1 Pirellulales bacterium
GACGCCGATCACGATTTCACGGTCTTGCAGCATGGCGCGGAGAAGGTTCCTCTTTTGCACACGGACGCCCGGAGGCGCGGCCGCGGCAGCGGAGGCGAACCGTGGTTTCGCCTCTGCTGCCTCAGCCGGCGGGGGCCATGGATGGCCCTGCCGGCGTGTAGCTAGAGGATCGAGGGGTCGAAGTCGAGTGGGCTGCCGGCTTCGGGGGACTCGCCGGTGATCTGCAGGTTCATCGAGGTATCGAGGAAGATCTTGTCTTGCTTGATCTCCTCAATGACGATCTGCATCTTGTCGTCGCTGTCGGTGTCGACGAGGGGTCGGCCGCCGGCGTTCAAGGCGACAAGCCGCTTTTGAATCAGCGTCGACAGTTTGAATCGGCCACCGACCTTGTTGACGATCTCTTCTTCGCGCAGGTCATCGATCATGCGTGGGCTCCTGAAGGGGTTGGCGTGGACGGGGAGGTGGTGGCTGGTGCGGGGGGCAGCCCCGCGTCCAACAGAATGCGTTTGATGCGATCGACCGCATCGTCGACGTTTTCATTGACGACGCGGTGTTTGTAGTGGTGAGCCTGGAGGAGTTCTCGCCGAGCCACCTCGAGCCGCCGTGCCATCGCCTCCGGCGACTCCGTGCCCCGCCCCTGCAACCGCTGGAGCAGTTGGTCGGGGTGGGAGGGTTCGACGAAGATGGTCACGGCCTCCGGGTAGCGGGCGAGAATCGAGAGTGTACCCTCCACGTCGATCTCCAGCACGACCCACGACCCGGTGACCAGCCGGGGGGCCACCTCGTCGACCAGCGTGCCGTACCAGTGCTGCCGGCCGTACACCTGGCAGGATTCGAGGAAATCGCCCGCAGCCTTGTGCTGATCAAACTCTTCGGCCGAGAGGAAGTGGTAGTCCACCCCGTCCTGTTCCCCCTTCCGGGGCGGCCGCGTCGTCGCCGACACGCTCGGAATGAGCTGGGGCAGGTCGGCCAGCAGGCGGCGCAGAACGGTCGTTTTGCCGACCCCAGAGGGTCCGGAAATGACGACGAGTTGGCCTGGCGGCACTACCATCCAGATGTTGTAGCCTCCCGCAAAGCCCCCTGGGAAGCGGTGAGCGGGCTACTCGATATTTTGGACCTGCTCGCGGAGTCGCTCGATCTGGGTCTTCATGTCGACGATCGTGTGGGCGATTGACACATCCGACGACTTGGAGGCGATCGTGTTGGCCTCCCTGGCCAGTTCCTGGGTCAGGAAATCGAGCGACCGGCCCGGTGCGTCCTCGCCGAGCAGGCGGTCGAACTGGTCGAGGTGGCTCTCGAGCCGGACGAGCTCCTCGGCGACGTCGGACCGGTCGGCCAGCACCGCCATCTCCCGAGCGAGATCGGCCGGCGCAAGTGTGGCGGCCTGCATCTCCATCAGTCGGCGCACCCGCTCCTGCAAACGACCACGATGCTCCTCGACCGCCGCCGGCACCCGGTCGCGGATGGTTGCCGCCAGCGACCGAATCGCCACACAGATGGCCCGCATGTCGGTGGCGAGCGACTGGCCCTCCGCCAGCCGCATGGCGTCGAGTCGGCGAAGAGCATCCTGAAGAGCACGATCAACCAGCGGCCAGACCTGCGCGGTTGTGTCGACTGCGGCCGATGCTTCGAGGCAGACGCCCGGAAGGCCGAGCAGGCCATCGATCGATCGTGGCTCGGGGATGTCGTGCGTGGCGCAGAAGTTTTCGAGGTCGTCGAGATAGGCTGCGAGTTGACGCTGATCAAGCCGACGGAGGCCGGGGGCGAGCGGGCCCGCGATGTCGAGCGCCATCTGGACGGTGCCGCGTCGCACCTGCTTGCGGATCGCGGCCTCGATTCGAGGCTCGATGGCGTTCAGTCCTTCGCGCGCACGCAGCGCGAGTTTGAAAAACCGGTTGTTGACCGTTCGCAACTCGATCCGGCAGGAGTTGGGGCCGTCGGTCGCCACTCCCTCGCCGCACCCGGTCATGCTCAGGGCCATGATCGCGCCCCGAGACTATTGGGCCGGAGCCGGTTCAGACGGAGAGGCCGCCGACTTGTCGTCGGTCGCTGCGGCCGGCTCAGTCGCTGCGGCGGGCTGCGACTCGGGATCGGTCTTCGGTGCCGATGGCTCAGGCTCCGACTTGGATTCCGTTTCTGCGGCCGGAGGCACGCTGCTCTCGGCGGGCGTCATCGGGGCCACAGACTGTGGGGCCGCACTGCCGAGATTGCTGCTGAAGAGCGTTCGTTGCCGGCCAAGCACATTGGTTGCCAGGATGCAGAGCACGATCCAGAAGGCCGCCAC
This sequence comes from Pirellulales bacterium, assembly GCA_044358475.1. GTDB lineage: Bacteria > Planctomycetota > Planctomycetia > Pirellulales > UBA1268 > CACORA01. The sequence continues at coordinate 2,285 of JBIKNV010000476.1, forward strand.
GCCCACGGTGATCTTCGTGAACACGTCGCCCGCCTTGGTACCGAAGGCACTCTGACCCCCCATGCCGCCGAAGGCACCGGCCAAGCCGCCGCCACGGCCACGCTGAATGAGCACAAGCAGAATGAGGAACAGGGCCGCGAGCGAGAGGCCGAGGCCGAGCAGGAAGCGGACGAAAAATTCCATGGAAGCCGAGCAACTCCAAAAAGGGAACGGCCGAAGCCCGATACGACGGCGGAAATAGACTACCGAAAACGAGGCGGGGAGCCTACCCGAATCACGAATTGAACGCGGCAGCGATCCCGAGGAAGTCGTCAGCCTTCAGACTGGCTCCACCGACGAGGGCGCCGTCAATGTCGGGCTGGGCGGCCAGTGAGGCGGCATTGTCGGGCTTCACGCTGCCGCCATATTGGATCGTCACCTCGCCGGCGACTGCGGGCGAGGCCATGCTTCCGAGGAGCGAACGGATCAGGGCGT
>JBIKNV010000297.1:0-4228 GCA_044358475.1 Pirellulales bacterium
GTCGAGCAGGCCGCGGGCCTTGAGGTCGCTCATCAGGCCGTAGCAGGCCTGGTCGATGTCGCGGCACTGGTTGGGCAGCCGGCCGGCGACGTCCGCGTGGGTATCCCAGTGGTTCAGGTAGAGCTGTACGAACCGCACGCCCCGCTCCACCATGCGTCGGGCCATGAGCACCGAGTTGGCGAATGAGCCGGGCGTCTTCACCTGATCGCCATAGAGGGCCAGCGTGCTTTCCGTCTCGCCGGAGAGGTCGGTGAGCCCCGGCACGCTGGCCTGCATGCGATAGGCCATCTCGTACTGGGCGATCCGGGTGCGGGTTTCCGGATCACCGATCTGCTCGAGTGTTCGCTGATTGAGTGCCTGCAGACCGTCCAGCGTCTTCCGTCGCACTTCCGTCGGCACGCCGGGAGGATTGTTGATGTAGAGAATCGGGTCGCCGGCGCTGCGAAAACTCACGCCGGAATACTCGCCGGGCAGGAAGCCACTCGACCAGAGCCGGGCGCCGATCGCCTGCGGCTGGGCCGGCTTGCTTGAACGTGCCACGAGCACCACGAACGTCGGCAGGTCGTGATTCAGGCTGCCGAGGCCGTAGCTTGTCCAGGAGCCGAGGCAGGGGCGGCCCGAGATCTGGTTGCCGGTCTGCATGTAGGTGATCGCCGGCTCGTGGTTGATGGCTTCCGTGTGCATGCTCCGGATGAAGCACATCTCGTCGACCATCTTGGCGGTCCACGGGAGGAGTTCGCTCACCCACATGCCGGATTCGCCGTGCTGGGTAAACTTGAACTTTGATGGCGCGATCGGGAACCGTGACTGCCCGCTCGTCATTGTGGTGAGCCGTTGGCCGTTGCGGACGCTCTCCGGCAGGTCCTTGTCGTACCAATCATTCATGACGGGCTTGTAGTCGAAGAGATCCTGCTGAGGCGGCCCCCCCACCATGTGCAGGTAAATCACGTGCTTGGCCTTCGGTGCGAAGTGCGGCCCGATGGCCCCGGCCACCTTGTCGATCCCGGCCGCCGGAGCCGTGGAGGCATTGCCGAAGGCCAACGACTGGCCGGCAAGCGTGGCGAGGGCAGCACCACCGAGCAGATGGCTGCCCCGCTCGAAAAAGCGACGGCGCGTGAGGTTCAGACCGAGTTCGTCGAGGGGCGAGCGAATGGGCGGATTCATGGTGGGGTCTCCAAAAAAGGGGACGCAGCTTTTTTTCGGAAAGAGCTGCGTCCCCTTTTTACTTGCAAAGGACTTCGTCGAGGTTCATGAGTTGGTTGGTGAGCATCGTCCAGGTGGCCAATGCCGCAGGGTCATACGCCCCCGGCTTCGACTCGCCGACCGCGATCAACTGCTTTGCGTCGTCGGGATGATCCTTGTAGAAGGCCAACAACTCCGCGAGCGACTTCTTCGCGATCGCCTTTTCGTCGGCCGAGAAGGGCCGGGTGATGAGCCGCTCGGTGAGAAAATCGATGCGATCGTCATCTGATCCGCCGCCGATCTGCAGCGCGCGTTCGGCGAGCACCCGCGCTGCCTCGATAAACTGGGGATCATTGAGCGTGACGAGTGCCTGCAGGGGCGTGTTGGTCCGCTCCCGCTTCACCGTGCAGTTCTCGCGCGACGGGGCATTGAGAATTTCCATCGAGGCCGGCGGTGCCGACCGCTTCCAAAACCAGTACATGCTGCGGCGATAGAGGTTCTCGCCGGAGTCGGGCTGGTAGCGGCTCGTATTGCCTCCCATCGATACCGCCTCCCACACACCCTCAGGCTGGTAGGGCTTCACGCTCGGGCCCCCGATCTTCTTGACCAGCAGGCTGCTGGCGGCAAGAGCGTGATCGCGGACCATCTCGGCATCCATCCGGAAGCGGGGTCCCCGCGAAACCAGCCGATTGGCGTTGTCTTTCTTGAGCTTTTCGGGCGTTGTTGCAGCGCTTTGCCGGTAGGCGGCGCTGGTCACCATGAGACGAAACAGGTCCTTCACGTCCCAGCCACTCTCCCGAAACTCGATCGCCAGCCAATCGAGGAGATCGGGATGGCTCGGCAACTCGCCCGTAATTCCGAAGTCGCCGGTCGTGGCCACGAGCCCCGTGCCAAAAACCTCCTGCCAGAAACGATTCACCGTCACGCGACTGGTGAGCGGATGCTCCTGGAGCAGGAGCCACTTGGCCAATCCGAGTCGGTTCTTTGGCAGGTCTTCCGGAAAGGCCGGCAGCATGTCGGGCGTGCTGGGCATCACCTCTTCACCACGCTGATCGTACTCACCTCGATTGAGCACATGGGCCTTGGCCATCTCGTTCTTTTCGTTCATCACGTGGGCCACAGTGCCCCGCTTTCGGATCGCCGCATGCTCCTGCTCGAGCGTGTTCAGGCCGCTCCTTGCTTTCTGGAATGCTTCGTCGAAGGTCTCCAGCCACCAGTCGTAGATCTTGTCACCCGCCTTCACTCGCTCGTCCGGCGGCATCTTCACGATGTCGGCGATGAGCTGGGCCCGGGAAAGGCCCTCGACCTCGCCGGGAGCGAGGACGCGGCCCCAGATGGCGAGATTGGCCAGACCTACCGCATGGGCCGTCGCTCCCTTCGACCGGCCGCCGATCACCAGCGGCACCTCGGTGCGAATCGTGCCCTTCTTAAACTTGTTGTTTTCGATGCTTGGCTTGGCTTGGAGCTTGCCGTCGTAATAGATATTCACGCCCTCAGCCTTGCCCGCCCCATCGTAGGAGACGGTGACGAGCGTCCAGGTGTCGGGCTTGAGCTGGTCCTTGGCGACGACCTTCAGGGCATTGTCGGGATATGCATGAACGAGGTGCATCCCGATCCGCCGCCCCTGCACCCACACGTCCCAGCCGCGGTGGGCATTGGCCTCGTCCATGCGAGCCACGAGCGCATACCCCGTGTCGATGGCGGGCACCCGCACCCACATCGATACGCTGAAGGGCTGGTCATGCTCAAAGTCACCGCTCGTAGAAAGCTCCGCCGCCTTGCCGTCGAGCAGAATGGCAGCGGCGCCGTTGGGACCGCTCTGCCATGTCGTCGAGGCCGTCAGCGGCAGCTCCGTATCCTTGCCGACGAGCCGCGCCCGCACAGCGGTGCCCTGGCCTTCGGCGAAGGCCACGTCGACAAGGGGCGTGTCCTGCGGGAGCGACTTGGCAACGATGTCGGGAGTAGCTGCTTTCAGGAAGTCGGCAAACTCAGCCTTCGCCGCGGCCTTGCGGGCATCGACGGCGGCCTTCGCGGGCGGCAAGTGCCGCTCCAGTTCGGCAAATCGCGGCCGATCCTCCGGCTTGGGCACCGGCAGGATCGGCGGCGTATCGTGAATGTTTCCATCCATCGCCGCCTGTGTCGTGTTATTGAAGAAGGCCGCCAGCTCGTAGAACTCCTTTTGGGAGAGCGGATCAAACTTGTGGTTGTGGCAGACAGCACAGCCTGTCGTGAGCCCCATCCACACGGCCGACGTCGTCTCCGTGCGGTCGCGGGTATAGAGCACGAGGTACTCATCGGCGATGACTCCCCCTTCGTTCGTCGTCATGTTGCACCGGTTGAAGCCGCTGGCAATCTGGTTGTCGAGGATCTGGGCGGGCGTGGCGGCCGGCCCGTGGTCCTGAACGAGGTCGCCAGCCAGCTGCAGGATCGTGAACTGGTCGAACGGCATGTTGCGATTGAAGGCGTTGATCACCCACTGGCGGTAGGTCCACATCTCCCGGAAATTGTCGAAGTGGATGCCGTGGGTGTCGGCATAGCGGGCGTAGTCGAGCCAGTGGCGGCCACGGTGCTCACCCCACTCGAGGCTCGCGAGCAGCGTGTCGACGAGTCGCACATAGGCATCCGGGTGGGGGTCGTGCACGAAGGCGTCGACGAGCGCCGGCTCGGGAGGCAGACCGGTGAGGTCGAGCGACACGCGACGGGCGAGCGTCCGACGATCGGCCTCAGCGGCGGGCGCGAGGCCCTCCCGCTCAAGACGGGCGAGAATGAACCGGTCGATTGGATTCCGCACCCAGCCCTCGTTCTTCACCGTCGGAAGTTCGGGCCTCTCAGGGGGAATGAACGACCAATGAGGCTCATACTCCGCCCCCTCGTTGATCCAGCGCTTGAGCAGTTCCTTCTGCTCGGCCGTGAGCACCTTCTTCATCGCCGGCGGTGGCATCACCTCCTCGGGATCATCGGAGAAGATGCGGTCGAGCATCACGCTCGAGTCGGGGTCGCCAGGAACAATCGCGCCGCTTTCTACGGCGGCATCACGTTGATCGAG
>JBIKNV010000300.1:0-4214 GCA_044358475.1 Pirellulales bacterium
GGATGGTGGTCGCGGCCGTAGTTGTCTTTTGTGAGCGTGCCCTGGGAGTAGACCGTGCGACCGAACTCGCCCCCCCAGACCACGAGTGTCTCATCAAGCAGCCCGCGGGCCCGCAGGTCCTGCACAAGGGCTGCTGTCGCCTGATCGGTGTCGAGGCACTGGGCCGTGAGATCCCTCGGCAGGTTACCGTGCTGATCCCAGCCGCGGTGGAGGATCTGAACCACCCGCACGCCCCGCTCCACGAGCCGCCTGGCGAGCAGGAGACTGTGGGTGAATGAGCCCGGCTTCCGCGCGTCGTCGCCATACATCGTGAGCGTGGCCTCGCTCTCGCTGGAGATGTCGGTGAGTTCCGGCACACTCGCCTGCATGCGAAAGGCCATCTCGTATTGCGCAATCCGGGTCTGGATCTCGGGGTCGGCATACCGTTCGAACCCGCGGGCGTTCAGGGCGCCAAGCGCGTCGAGCATCACTCGCCGGTCGGCACGTGAGACGCCCGGGGGATTGGGCAGGTACAGCACTGGATCGCCCGCTCCCCGCAGGGCCACGCCCGTGTGCCGCGTTGGCAGAAAGCCGCTCGACCACATCCGCGTGAAGAGCGCCTGGGATGGGGGAATGTCGGGCAACGGTGTGAACACGACGAACGCCGGCAGGTCGTTGCTCTCGCTGCCGAGCCCGTAGGAGAGCCAGCTGCCGAGGCTCGCCTTGCCGGGAATCTCACTCCCGGTCATCACGAACGTGCAGGCTGGGTCATGGTTGATGGCGTTGGTGTGCACCGTCTTCACCAGCGCGATCTCGTCGACGATCTTCGCCGTGTGGGGCAACAGGTCCGTGCAGATCCAGCGGCCACACGTTCCAGCCTGCTCGAATTTGAATTTCGAAGGGGCAACGGGGAATCTCGTTTGGCCGCTGGTCATTGTCGTGAGCCGCTGCTCACCGCGGACGCTCGGTGGGATGTCCTTGTCGAAGTAATCCACCAGTTTCGGTTTGTGGTCCCAGAGGTCGATCTGTGAGGGGCCACCATTGAGATGGATGTAGATCACACTCTTCGCCTTTGGAGCATGGTGCGGCAGCCCGGGCAGCGGTGGATGAACCCTCGTCGTCGCACCCTCCGCCTGCCCTGCCGGCTCGTTCGTCGCGGCCAGGCCGTGCGACCGCCGCCCAGACTCCAGGAGCGAGAGCGCCGCCGCCCCCACGCTCACGCCCGCGCCGCCGAGAAAAGCGCGGCGGGCCATCGTGGTGCGAAATGCATTGCAGGAAAAGGTCTCTCGCATGGCATCAGTTTCGGGTAAGGGTTTCATCGAGATTCAGCAGCATGTTGGCCACGAGTGTCCAGGCGGCAAGCTCGACGGGCTCGAGGTGAGCAGGGGGCCGCGAGTCACCCTGGGTCACGAGGGTGGCGGCGGCCTCGCGGTCAGCGGCATACCGGGCCCGGTGCGTTGCCACCGTGCGGGCCACGATGTCGCGCTCAGACGGCTCGGGCGCGCGTGCGAGCACCGTTTGGAAGAGCCAGTCAGCCCGGCCGGTGTCGTCGACGACGCTCGCGGACAACGCACGCGTGGCGAGCGCCCGTGCCGCCTCGACATGTTGCACGTCGTTCATGAGTTGCAGCGCCTGCAGCGGCGTGTTGCTGCGCTCGCGGCGGGCGCAGAAGGCCTCGCGATTCGGGGCATCGAAGTTGACCATGAACGGCGGTGGCGCCGTTCGCTTCAGAAACGTATAGAGGCTGCGACGGTAAAGGTTCGGGCCCGAGTCGCGGTAATAGGTGCGGGTGTTGGAGCGGTCGAAACCCACCGGCTCCCAGATGTTGTCGGGCTGATAGGGCTTCACGCCCCGGCCACCCATCGTGGGAACGAGCAGGCCCGAAAGAAAGAGGGCTTGGTCACGAATATGCTCGGCATCAAGCCGGATTCGCGGACCCCGCGCCAGGAGCCGATTCTCCGGATCGCGAGCCAGTTGCTGTGGCTGAACGACGCCCGATCGCCTGAAGGCCGCGCTCGTCACGATCAACCGCACCATCCGTCGCGTATCCCAGCCACCGCCGCGATACTCCGCCGCCAGCCAGTCGAGTAGATCGGGGTGGCTTGGCGGCTCTCCCTGCAGGCCGAAGTCTTCATGGGTCTTCACGAGGCCCGTGCCGAAGAACTGCTGCCACAACCGATTGGCCGCCACACGAGGCGTGAGCGGATGGAGCTCCGAGATGAGCCACTTCGCGAGGTCGAGACGCGTCGGCGTCTGCCCCGGCGGTGTCTCCAGCGGCGGCAGGAACGCGGGCGTGCCACGGGCCACCTTCTCGCCCGGCTTGTCGTAGGCACCGCGGAGCATCACGAAGCTGTCACGCATCTGCGCCAGGTCGGCGAAGACGAGCGACCGCGGTACGAGATCGTCGATCCCGTCGCGAATCTTCCGGAGGGCGTCGTGGTCAGTGGCGGCGGTGAGGAGCTGCTTGGGAGGGTTCGCCCAGATCTGTGTGAGCCAATACCGCTTCACCGTGGCGACATCGTCCTGGTCGGTGGTCTGTTCCCGGCCCTGCTGCACGAGTGAGCGGATGTCTTCGGGAAGATCCCTGAGCCCGTCGGCAGGCAAGGCCGACTGCTGCTTCCACCATGCCGCGAACGATCGAGCAGGATCGTTCACGGAGGCGTCGGGAACCGACACGCCCACGGAATCCCAACGGGCATGGCCGGCCCCCTGCGCGAGAGCCACCGCCGTCACCTGCATGCCGGGCTTGAGATCCACTCGCGCCGGATCGATCGCCAGCCTGGCCCACGCGCCGGCCGCAGGCAGTGGTCCGGCATGAACGAGGCCTCCATGGTCGGTCTTGCGGGCGTCCGTAAAGGGCACGGTGGACCAGTCCCCCCAGACTACGCGGTGCTTCCACGACTTCGTCCGCAGTTGCAGCATCACGGCTCCGGGTGAAGCGGCGGGATCGAGCCAGATGTGCAGGACGAGTTCGCCTTTGTCGGGAATCGAAAAAGATTGGCCTCCGGCGGTGGCGATGACCTGTACCGGCGCGGTCGCCGCGACGTCGAGGAAGCGGCTGCCGGACTGAGGCACCGCCGGCGGCGAGCCGTCGATCCAGGTGGCCGTGCCACCCGGGCTCGTGCGGGCGAGCGCGCCTGCGGGCCAGCCATCGGCAAGCCACAGCGTGTCGCGACGGCCTGATGAATCGATTTCATCAGCCGGATCGACATAGTTCGCGGCTGCGATCGCGTCATTGAGAGCTTGTTCGTACGGAGCGAGTTCGCTGTCGATGGCGGCGACCAGGTTGTCCTGCTCCGGTGTCGGCGCCTTCAGTGCGGGGGCCGTGCGGCGCGTGTTGCCGTCGAAGCCAGGATCGGCCGCTGAGTTGAAGAAGGCATAGAGCGAATAAAACTCCCGCTGCGACAGGGGATCGAACTTGTGGCTGTGGCAGACGGCGCACTGCCCCGTGATACCGAGCCAGGCATTGGTCATCGTGGCCGTACGGTCCACCGCATACCGAAAGAGCAGCTCCTCGTTGATTGATCCCCCCTCGCTCGTCGTCACGTTCGCACGACAGAAGCCGGTCGCGATCTTCTGATCGACGGTGGCATTGGGCAGGAGGTCGCCGGCAAGCTGCCATACCGTAAACTGGTCGAACGGAAGGTTGGCGTTGAATGCATTCACGACCCAGTCGCGGTAGAGCCACATCTCCCGCTCGTTGTCGAGGTGGAGGCCGTGGGTGTCGGCATACCGCGCGTGGTCGAGCCAGTGGCGGGCCATCTCCTCGCCGTGGTGTGGGCTGGCGAGCAGACGATCGACGAGTTTCTCGTAGGCGTCGGGCGCCGTATCGGCAACGAACGCCGCCACCTCCTCCGGCGCTGGCGGGAGGCCGGTGAGTGCGAACGACAGCCGGCGGATCAACGTCGGCCGATCGGCCTCTTCGTTGACCGGCAGCCCGGAGTCGGCAAGAGATTCGTCGAGGAAGCGGTCGATCGGATGCATGCGGCCGAGCGCCGGGGGCGGCGAGACCTTCTCAAGTGGACGAAACGACCAGTGGGCCTCGTACACTGCCCCTTCGGCAATCCAGCGCTCGAGCGACGCCTTGTCGGCTTCCGAAAGTGATTTTTTCGAATGCGGTGGCGGCATGACGACATCGGAGGATGTCGCACGGATGCGTGCGACAAGTTCGCTCCTCGTTGCGTCGCCCGCGACGATCGCCCGAGCGCCGCTGTCGAGTTCTCGGCCCGCCGCCT
>JBIKNV010000301.1:0-4198 GCA_044358475.1 Pirellulales bacterium
ACGACTGCCCCGAGCTGATCGCATCGCTCTTCGTGCGCGACAATCCCTGGACGCTCGTCATCGTCACGGCCCGTGATGCAATCACCAACTCCTGCGATGCCACGGTGGACTGGTCATGAGTGATTCCCCATCCCACGACACGCTGATGAAAGGTGTGGCCACACCGCGGATTGTGCGGTGGCTGGGTCGCTTCCTCTTCCTGCTTTTCCTCGCCACTCCATTTTTCCTGGCCTTCGTGCCTTGGCAGCAGACGGTGATGGGCCGGGGCACGGTCGTCGCATATTCCCCAGTCGAGCGGATGCAAGTGATCACGGCGCGAGTTTCGGGCCAGGTGCGGACCTGGCACGTGGTCGAGGGAAGTCGCGTGAAGTTGAACGATCCGCTGGTCGATATCGAAGACAACGATCCTGAGCTTGCGGCAAGGTTGCAGGCCCAACGGGAGTTCCTGGCTGACCGGCTGGTGGCCGCACGCCAGGAGGTTGAAGAACAGGCGGCCGCCGCCAAAGCCCAGGAAGCGGCGCGCGAGGCGGCGGTCGATGCGGCGAAGGCGAATCGAGATGCAGCACGGAAGGCCATCGAAGTCGCGGAACAGGTTCGCGCTAATGCGGCGTTTGCGCAGTCGTTCGAGCTCAGTCGATCGGAGATGTTCGAGGATCTCTTCACCAACCCGACGTTTGGCGGCCTCGAGAGCAAACTCAATCGTGATGAAGCCCAGATGCGTGCCGACCGGGCCGTCACCGACACCGACAAGGCCGTTGCCGAAATCCAACGGGCCCAGGCTGCGCTGCTCACTCAGGAGTCGCTCGTATTGCAGGCCGACGCGGCCGGCATGTCGGCCATCGCGGTGGCCCGCAGCAACCTCCGAAAGAGCGAGCAAAACCTGTTCACGATCCAGCGTGAACTCCAGCAGATTGACAACCAGATCGAACGCTTCAAGGCCCGGCTGGTCGTGGCTCCCTGCGACGGCGTCGTCTATCGCGTGGCGGCCAACGTCAGCCAGGGCGGACAGTATGTAAAGGAAGGCGACGAACTGTGCACGATCGTGCCCGACACCAAAGATCGCGTCGTCGAACTCTCTCTCGACGGGATCGATGCACCGCTGGTGCTCGGGTTCGCGGAACGGACCGGACAGATGCCGCACGTGCGGCTGCAGTTCGAGGGCTGGCCGGCGATCCAGTTTGCGGCCTTTCCGGAGCTGTCGATCGGCACGTTCGGCGGCAAGGTCCGGCAGGTCGACCCGGCCAGCGGCGAGTCGGGCAAGTTTCGTGTGCTGGTGCAGTCCGACGAGATGTGGCCGGGCGAAATGTGGCCCGATCAGGAGTTTCTCCGGCAGGGCAATCAGGCGGTGGGCTGGGTGTTTTTGAACCGTGTCTCGCTCGGCTTCGAGCTCTGGCGACGGCTCAATGGTTTCCCGCCGGAAATGTCGCCGATCAAAAAGGGCCCCGAAGCCCCCAAGCCGCCGAAGATCAAAGTGAAGTAGGGGCCGGCCGTTCACCCAGAAAGCCCACGGCGCCAGCCGTGGGGCACAACGGCGTTGCCCATCCGGCCCCACGGCTCGCGCCGTGGGCTGGCTGGTGGGAAGGCTGTTTCCCCACCCAGCCCCGGGCGCAAGCCCGGGGACAAAACCGCGTTCTTCGTCCGGCCCCACGGCTTGCGCCGTGGGCTGGCTGGTGGGAAGGCTGGTTCCCCACCCAGCCCCGGGCGCAAGCCCGGGGACAAAACCGCGTCATTCAGTGCCTCGCTACGGTCGCGGTGGTCCTCTGTCTGACCTGCCCGGCGACCGCTGAAGAATGGGCGCTGTTTGAGCCGCCGACGAATGTGATGGCGAGTTATGAGACCGAAGAAGGGAGCCTGCCGAGCATCGTGCCGCAGTCGTTTCAGACGCTGCCGGCTCCGGCCGACGACGATGGCCTCGCCATTCCGCTGGCGCCGGAGGAGGTGCCGCGACCGCTCGAGCGGCTCCCGCGGCCACCGGGGCAGGCGCCGCCACCGCCGCCCGAGGAAGGGGTGATTCCCGGAGCCACCCTCGACGATCGTGATCAGCCGCTCACGCTCTGCGATGTGCTCGAGAGCGTGATGCGGCATTACCCGCTCCTCCTCGCGGTCGAGCGGGAGCGGGGCATCGCCGCCGGTCGACTGACCAGTGCCATGGGAGCCTTCGATACGAACGTCAACGGCTCCGGCAACGCGTTGGCTCCCGGCACCTACGAAAACTACAGATCCGATTTCGGCATGGCGCAGCTGCTGCCCTATGGCGGTATCAGCATGTTCGGCGGCTACCGGACCGGGTTCGGTGATTTCCCCACCTACAACCTCAAACAGTTGACGGCCGACGCGGGCGAGTTTCGCGGCGGCCTTACCGTGCCGCTGGCGAAGAACCGCGACATCGACGCGGCGCGGGCCGGTCGGGCCCGGGCCCAGATCGACATCTCGCTGGCCGAGCCGGCGATCGAGCGGAGCCGGCTCGACTACATGCGGGCGGCCGCGCGATCGTACTGGAACTGGCTCGGCAGCGGCGAGCGGCGGACGGCGGCCGAGTATCTCGTCGACCTGGCTGCAGAACGCGATCTCGAACTCGCGCTGCGGGTGCAGAGCGGGGCGGTCGCCAACATTGAGCGGCTCGACAACCAGCAGAATATCGCCCTCCGGCAGGGGCTCGTGGTGAAGGCCGATCGCAGCGTTCAGGAGGCCGCGATCGGCCTGTCGCTCTTTCACCGTGACGAGGGGGGCAAGCCGTTGATCGCCGGTAAGAAGCGGCTCCGGCCGGCGCCCCAGCCCGAGGAGCCGACCGCGACACGGTTTCAGGAATCATTGTCGCGGGCGCTGGCGCGGCGGCCCGAGTTTCAGCGTCTGGCGCTCCAGCGGGAAAGGCTTCTCGTGGATCGCCGGCTGGCATCCAACCAGACGCTCCCCGGCCTCGACGCCCAGATCGCCGGCAATCAAGACGCTGGTTTCGGCAAGAGTTCCTTGTCGGGCCCCAACGGCCTCGATCGCCAGGTCCTGGAGGCGGCGCTCGTGTTTCAGATGCCGGCCCAACGCCGCGATGCCCGCGGCCGGCTGCAGGCGATTCATTCGCAACTCGTGCAGCTCGACAAGCAGCTGCAGTATGCGGAGGACCAGATTCGTGCTGAGGTGCAAGACGCCTATTCGTTGCTCGAACGGGCGTATGCGTTTTATGAGCAGGTATCAGACCAGGTCGAGCTCGCCACCCTCGTGGCCCGCGCCGAGCGTGAGCAGTTGCGGCTGGGTCGCAGCGACGTGCTCCGCGTCACGCTTCGCGAGCAGGTGAAGTTTGATGCATCACTTCTCGAAATCATGGCCCGCCAGGAATTCTGGCGGGCCGACAGCGACCTCCGTGCCGCCGATACGTCGCTCGGCCCGGAATCCTGCGGCTTCGAATCAAATCTCCTTCAATGCCCCCCCACTGTGAAGAACTGACGGATCGCGGGGAGAGCCTGACAATGAGCCATGCCCGGGGGAGGTCCCTCGGCAGCATCCGTGCTGTGGGGTGACCGCTCCGTGGTGTTCGTTTCCTGCGCGGATGGACCGTCAGGTTGAAACCGCTTCCTCGCTCCCGGGCATGGCCGCACTGTTCAGGCGGTGAGTTCGTCGATCCGTTGACGAAAGGCCGGCATCTCGCCAGCGACGTACGTGTTCCAGGCGGCGGGCTGCCAGAGCTCCACGCAGACGGCAGCTCCCACCACCATCAACTCGGCCCCTGGCTCGACCGCGAGAAAGTCGCGGAAGCCCTCGGGGATGACCAGCCGCCCACGCTCCGCCACCGTCACGATTTTGTGCCGCGTCGATAGCAGCCGGCCGAGGTCCTGCACCTGGCCGACACGTTGGGTGAGCAGGCCCGCCTGCAGCTTGCTGCGAACCACGTCGAGGGCCGCGTCGATCCGCGGCTTCCAGACCGCCGCGGGCCAGAGCGAGAGGCAGCCGGCCCGCTCCTTCGCCAGCACCAGCCGCGGCCCGGCAGATCGCAGCGGATCGAGCAGTTCCGTTGGCAGCCCCACCCGAAACCGCTCGTCGAGCGTGCGGATGAATTCGCCGATCAGCAGGTCGGGAACGGCAGCCATCAGTGACGCTCACTCGAAAAATGATCACGCCCAACCGCCTCCGCGGCATACCAGAATCCATCCAAAATGGGCTGAAATCCCACTAGAAACCACAGTAATCAAATTCTATGGGCTCAATT
>JBIKNV010000302.1:0-4190 GCA_044358475.1 Pirellulales bacterium
CCGTCCCGTCAGGCTCGAGCGGCCGGCGGCTCGCCTACGCACGGTGGCTCACCGGTGGCGGACATCCGCTTGTGGCGCGCGTGCTCGTGAACCGATTCTGGATGCATCACTTCGGCCGCGGCATCGTGGCCACACCCGGCGACTTCGGCCTCGCCGGGCAGCGGCCCAGCCATCCGGAACTACTTGACTGGCTGGCGAGCCGATTCATGGAGGGGGGCTGGAGCCTCAAGACGTTGCATCGGCTCATCGTCGCGAGCACCGCCTACCGGCAGGCGGCGACGAATCCAGCCGCGGTTGCGGCCGATCCCGACAATACGCTGCTCGCCCGCTGGGGCAGGCGACGGCTCGATGCCGAGTCGCTCCGGGATTCGGTGCTTTTCGCCGCCGGTCGTCTGAACCCGAAGGCGGGCGGTCAACCGGTGCCCACCGGCCGCGATCCGGCGGGCCGCGTGGCCGAGGGCCGCGCCGAACTCAACGCCAATGGTGACGTGATCAAATTCATTCCGGCTGGTGACGACGCCTTTCGCCGGTCGATCTACACGACCTTCCGCCGGTCTCAGCCCGCGACACTGCTCGACACTTTTGACGCCCCCACGATGCTGCCCAACTGTGAACAGCGAAACTGCAGCACCGTCGCCCCGCAGTCACTGTTCATGCTCAACGACGCCTTCGTGCTGGAAAACGCGACCGCCCTCGCGGCCCGCCTGCAGAAGGAGCGGCCAGGCAGCCTGCGCGGCCAGATCGACCTGGCCTGGCTCGTCCTGACAGCGCGAAGGCCCGACGAGGCCGAACTGGCCGAAGGGCTTGTCCATGTCGCGGAGCAGGCCGAGTCGCTCCGGCAGTTCCATGCCACCCACCCGCCGGCCAAGGGCGCCGCCACCGCCGACCCGCAGGCCGAAGCGCTCGCGAGCTACTGTCAGGTACTCCTCAGTTGCACCCGATTCCTCTACGTCGACTGACACCACGTTTCGGAGTCGATCCCATGACACGACGCCCACCTCTCTGCTCCCGCCGCCACCTGCTCCACTCCGGAGGCTTCGGTCTTGGCACGCTCGCGGTCGCACACCTCCTTCAGCAGGACGGTCTTCTCGCAGCCCCCGCCAAGCCGATGCTCGACGCGCCCAAGCGGTTCGACACGCTCCCCAAGCCGCCGCATTTTCCAGGGCGGGCCCGGGCGATGATCTCGCTCTTCATGATGGGAGGGCCATCGCAGATGGATCTCTTCGACCCGAAGCCGATGCTGCAAAAGCACGACGGGGGCCTCTTTCCCGGCGAGCTCAAGTTCGACAATGCGGCCGAGGCGTCAGCGAAGGTGTTTGGCTCGCCGTGGAAGTTCGCACCGCAGGGATCGTGCGGGATGGAGCTGAGCGAGCTTCTCCCACACCTCGGCGGCGTGGCCGATGAGATCACGCTCATTCGCTCCATGCAGTCGGGCGTCAGCAATCACCTCCAGGGCCTCAACGCGATCAACACCGGGAGGTCCACCAGCGGCAGGCCGGCCCTCGGCGCCTGGCTGACCTACGGCCTCGGCAACGAGACTCGCGACCTGCCCGCCTACATGGTGCTCGGCCATCCGGCGGGCCTGCCGACGTTCCAGCAGGTTCACTACAGCAACGGCTGGCTGCCGTCGATCTATCAGGGCACTCTCGTGCGGGCGGCCGAGCCCCGGATCCTCAACCTCGACCCCGATCCCCGGCTGGCTGGTTCTCCGCAGACGCGGCAGATTGCACTCCTGCGGTCCCTGAATGAACGCCACCTCGCCGAGCAGCCTGGAGAGAACGACCTCGCCGCGCGGATCGCCAGCTACGAACTCGCCGCGAGGATGCAGGTCTCCGCCAAGGAGGCCCTCGACATCTCGTCGGAGCCCGAGCACGTGCGGCGGATGTACGGCATCGACCAGAAGGAGACGCAGGACTATGGCACGCGGTGCCTGATCGCGCGGCGGCTCGTGGAGCGGGGCGTGCGATTCGTGCAGGTGCTCAACAATGCCCAAACATGGGACCAGCACGCGAACCTCGTGACCGCGCTGCCGACGCTCTGCAAGGCCGTCGACCAGCCGTCAGCCGCGCTCGTCGCCGACCTGCGGCAGCGCGGCCTGCTCGACACGACGGTCGTGCACTGGGGGGGCGAGATGGGCCGGCTCCCGGTGCGGCAAAACGACAAGGGCCGTGAGGCATGGGGCCGTGATCACAACACGTTCGGCTTCTCGCAGTGGGTGGCGGGCGGCGGCTTCAAGGCCGGCTATGTGCATGGGGCCACCGACGAGTGGAGCCACAAGGCGGTCGAAAATGTGGTGCACCACTACGACTGGCACGCCACGCTGCTTCACTGTTTCGGCCTCGACCACACGCAGCTCGCGTTCTCCCGGGGTGGCGTGAAGGCGACACTCACCGACGGCCAGGATGCACGGGTCGTCACAGAACTGCTGGCCTGATTTTCTTCTGCAGCTTCGGCACTGATCCTGTGCAACCGATGCCGGAGTGCATCACGCCCATACTTCCCGCTCTGGCCGCTTCCTGAGCCCATTGGCCTCCGCATCGGGCCTGCCGCCGCTGGTGAAGGCTTCCGTGGCCGGATCGAAGCCGAGTTGCCGCCCGAGAATCCAGGAGTTGGCTGCCGCATGCGACACGGCATGCGATCGCCGCATCACATCGGCATTGCATACCGCTGGCTGGCGGGTCTTGACGCAGTCGAAGAAGTTGCGGGCGTGGGCCGCCGCATCGGTGCCCTGAACCCGCTTCACGGCCTCGGGAAACTCGCTCGCCAGCGTCGCGGGCTCGACATCGACAAGGCCGGCGTCTCCCGTGGAGACCCAGCCCTCCTTGCCGACAAACCGCACCGGGCAGGTGCCGAGTTTGGTGTTGAACTGTGGCCCGCGATCCTTGAACGGCTCGGCCAGGAAGTGAAGCGTCAGCGACACGCCGTCGGCGTACCGGCAGACAATTCCCGTATCGGATGGCGTGAACTCCACCGGCCCGGTGCCATCGGCTCCCTTGACCCACTGGCAGAGATCGACGGTATGCACGCCCCAATCGAGGAGCCTTGCCCCCGCCTCGAAGTCGTAGACACCCCGCCAGCCGCGGCCCAGATAGTCGGCGTTGTAGGGCCGCCACGGAGCCGGGCCGAGCCACACGTTCCAATCGCACTGCTCCGGATCGGGCGTCGGCTGGGTGGGAAGCCAGTCGTTCTTGAGGGAAGGCACGTACACCGAGGCATGCATCTCGGTCAGCTCTCCGATCTTTCCGGCCTGCACCAATTCCTTCACACGGATGAAGTTCGGCACGCTGCGGCGTTGCGTGCCTGCCTGAAAGATGCGGCCGGTCGCCTTGAACGTCTCGGCGATGCGGCGGCAGACGTCGATCGTGAGGCCGCACGGCTTCTCGCAGTAGACGTCTTTCCCCGCCTCGGCCGCCATCATTGCCGCCTTGCCATGCCAGCGGTCGCCGGTGGCGATGAACAGGCAGTCGATGTCGGGCCGCGCGAGCAGTTCACGCATGTCTCGATAGACGGCACAGTCGCTGCTGCCGTAGTGGCCATCGACAAACGCCTTTCCGGCATTCCGCTGCGTGGCCTGCACGTCGGCGATGGCGACGCACTGAACGTCGGGAAACTTGAGCATCTCCGTGAGCACGTATTTGCACCGCGGTCCGAATCCGATCACCCCGAGCGTGAGCCGCTCACTAGCCGCCGCAGCGCCGGCCTGGAGGCCGAGTGCCTTGGCCGAAACGATCGTCGGAAGCGCTGCTGCCCCGACGGCCTGGGCCGTCGCCGCGAGAAACGTCCGGCGTGAGGGTGCCGTTTCCACCATGATCAAACTCCTCTCCGTGAACCGTAAAAGTATGTGATCCAACTCAAGAAAACCGTGTTGTGGCCGAAGCAGGCTATCAGCGAAACTCCGCCGGGGCCACACGGTCGGCCGGCGTGAGCGTGAGTGCGAAGTTGAGGCCGCGGACCCCGCCGACCGGGATATTGGCCTCCAGTTCCGTCACCTCGTTATAGCGACGAGGGATGAATTGCTCGGTTTTCGGCTGCGGCTCGGCGTCGGGAGAGCCTCTGACGAACTCACCGGGCACGGCCCGCGATGCCGTCACCGCGACGCTCACTCGCCCGGCAAACGCCTCCGCGCGATAGCCGCCCTTGGTGACCCGACCCGCGAAGCCCCGTGAATCCCCCTCCAGGGCGCGAAACGT
>JBIKNV010000303.1:0-4184 GCA_044358475.1 Pirellulales bacterium
GGAAAAACGATGACGGTCCATCGGGTCTGCACACGCCTTCCCTGACGGGTGTTTTGCGACTCCACGCGCGTCAAACGCTGGTGGACGCGAAGGTAGTGTCGGCGCTGGACCGGTGCTTTGCAATGCGCTGGTGGGAAGTCGCCACAACAACGCCTCTCGGCCGCACGTCACCGAAAACAGGGACCTCACCCTGTTTGGCTACCAGTAGACGTATTGGAGGAACCGTTCGCGGTCGGGCTTCGGCAGATCGTTGATCCGGGGCACGACCCAGCGGTTGTCCTCCGCATCGATCAGCAACTTGCCGTCGGGGCCGAAGTCGACCGCCTGGCTTTGGGTCCACCGGGCCGTGAACCGGCTCGGGCCGGCATCGGTCTCGACGTCGAAGTCGAGATAGCCGTGAGACAGCCGCACGTCGAGAACCCGTCGAATCGTGCGAACGAGCGTGCGGCGCCGCACCGCATCGCGAATGATGCTCGCGTCGTCGGCAGGCCATTCGGCAAGCGTTCGCACGACGCCCAGTTCCTGCTCCTCGCCGTCGTCGGTCCAGCCGCGGACCGAGAGATACGCTTCGGGGTGCGTCGCCGGAAACGTGGGCACGACGAACACGCCGGCGGCCAGACGGGCGTGTTCGTCGCCGCGACTCCACAACTCGATCCGTCCGTGAGGTCCGAGCCGAAAGGCGTGACGAGCCCGATCGAGCCACTCGATCCCATGCGGCACCCGTGAGCCGGTGGGTTCCTCGCACTCGACCGGCTTCGCCGCGGACTCGTCGGCCAAGAGCGCATCGACCGTGGGCTGCTTCGACACCTGCGTCTGGATTCGCACCAGCCGCGCGTAGAGGCCGTCGGTCGCCAGTAGTTCGGCATGGGTGCCCTGCTCGACGAGGCGGCCGCGGTCGAAGGCGAGGATCCGGTCGGCCTGACGGAGCGTTGAGAGTCGGTGGGCGATGGCGATCGTGGTGCGGCCCTGGATCAACGCGGCCAGGGCCCGCTGGATCTCCCGCTCAGCCTCGGCGTCGATGTTGCTCGTGGCCTCGTCGAGCACGAGGATCGCCGGGTCGGCAAGCAGTGTGCGAGCGATCGAGAGTCGCTGCTTCTCACCGCCCGAGAGGCCGGCCCCACGCTCGCCGAGGAGCGTCTCGTAGGCCAGCGGCTGCCGGCAGATGAAGTCATGCGCTCCCGCCGCCTTGGCGGCCGCCAGGCCCTCCTCGATCGTGGCAGCCGGCCGGCCGTAGGAGAGGTTTTTCCAGATCGTGCCGCGGAACAGAAACGATTCCTGAAAGACGATGCCCAGCCGCTCCCGCAGGTCGCCTGTGGCGAGATGACGGATGTCGATACCGTCGATCTCGATCGTGCCTTCCTGCACGTCATGAAACCGGGCCAAGAGATTGACGAGCGTCGACTTGCCGGAGCCGCTGCGGCCGACGATGCCGATCATCTCGCCCGGCGCCACGCGGAACGAAACGTCGCGGAGGACGGGCTGGTTGGGATCGTAGCCAAACGTCACGTCGCGGAAGGCGATCTCCCCCCGCGGTGCATCCCACTCCACCGGCTCGAGCGGCTCGTTGATGAGGGCGGGCGTGTCGAGCAGTTCGAGCACCCGCTTGCTCCCGGACAGAAAACTCGTGAGCCATGTCGTGAAGTTGGAGAGGGCCCCGAGCGGGGCATAAAACATCGCGAGGTAGGCGAGGAAAGCGATCAGTTGGCCGAGCGACATCTCGCGGCCGATCACGTCGCGGCCGCCCACGTACCACACGATCAACCCGCCGAGGCTGAAGATGATCTGCATCGCGGCGGAGTACGTATTGCCCGTGAGCTCCACCCACTGCCGCCAGTCGCGGAGGTGGTCACTGGCGGCCTGGAAGCGGTCGCGCTCCCGTCCCTCCTGGGCGAAGGCCTTCACCACGCGAATCCCCGAGAGCATGCCGGAGAGCACTGCCATCTGCTTGCTGGCGGCGTCCCACAGCCGATAGTGCCGCGGGTAGACATGCCGCCAGAAGATCCACGAGCCGAGGATCACCAGCGGTACCGGGATGAGCGTGAACGCGGCAAGCTTGGGATTGATCCAGAACAGCATGATCCCGACGGCCACCAGCTGCACGATCTGGAGCAGGAAGCCGCCGGTGAACTGGTGCATGAGGCCGTGGAGTACCTCGCTGTCGTGGGCCACGCGGCTGATCATCGAGCTCACCTGATGGCGGTCGTAGTAGGCCACTGACAGGCTCTGCAGCTTGTCGACCATCTCCTGCCGCAGCGTGGCGGTAAGGCTGCTGCCGATCGTCGAAGCCAGTCGTCCCTTGAGCACCGCGACGACCGAAAGGAGCACGCGAGAGAAGGCCAAGGCGAGCACGACGACCAGCAGCGCCGTCTTGAAGTCGGGTTGCGCAGCCCCCCCCTCGACGGTCGCCGGCACCGACAGGATGTCGTCGACCATGTACTGCTGTAGCTTCGGGGGCACGAGTTCCGCCACGACACCCACGAGCGTGAGGATGCCCATCACGAGGGCCGACCGCCGATAGGGCGAGATCAGTTCCACGACCCGCTTGAGAATCCGCCCCTTCTGCATGCACCGCGGGCAGGCGTCGTCGGTCGTGACGAGCCGCAGACGACAGGTCGGGCAGTGCGGCGGATCGAGCGGCTCGGTGTCGAAACGCGGTTCCTCGACGGCCGTGCCGTCTGCGGTCGCTCGTTCCCGGCTCGCGTCGACCGCGCGGGCGACCTTGTGGAACCGCGTGGCCAACGCATTGGAATACCGCACGAGGTCGACCCAGTCGCCCTCGATGCGAGCCTGGAGCATACCGCCGCCAACGCCTGCCGTGGTTCGCACCCGTTCGATGTCGGGCCATTCCACCCGGCGTATGGCCGCCGCCGGCACCGGTTTGCCGCGACCGACGGCAGCCGGGGCGACCGTGAGCCCCGCGGCCGAAATGACAAGCCATTCCTGCCCCGGCTTTCCGTCGAGGAAAACGTCAGTATCGATCGACGACCAGGCCAACGCGGGTGTGTTGGCCGCATCGTCGAGCGATGGCAGAAAAGCCACCGGGGATTTATGCTCCGGCAGCGTTGCGGGCAACGCGTTGATCGAACTATCCTCGTCCATGCGGAATGCGGGAGAACCCGAAGATGTACGTATCGTATTCAATTCCTGTTCGTCGTGCCGCCGTTCGCAGAGCTGTCTGCGGTTTTTTTGCCGTGCTGGCCGTGTGCGCCTGCGTGGCGCGAGCCGACGAGTCCGGCTTCGAAAGCCTGTTTGATGGCAAGACGCTGGCTGGCTGGAAGGCCAGCGAGAACGTGGACAGCTGGAAGGTCGTGGACGGGGCGATCGTCTGCCACGGCCCCCGCAGTCATCTCTTCTATGCTGGGCCTGATGCGGCCAAACCGTCCGACTTCACCAATTTCCACCTCAAGGCTGAGGTGATGACCAGTCCCAACTCGAACGCCGGCATCTTCTTCCACACGGTCTTCCAGCAAGAGGGCTGGCCGCAGGTAGGCTACGAGATGCAGGTCAACAATTCGCAGAAGGATCCCGTGCGGACCGGCAGCATCTACAACGTTGTCAAGAACTTCACGGCTCCGGCCAGGGATGACGTTTGGTTCGCGCAGGAACTGATCGTGCAGGGAAAACGGATCACAGTGATCGTCGACGGAAAGACCTTGTTTGAGTTTGTCGAGCCGGAAGGCGTGACCGGCACACGGAAGCTCTCCCACGGCACGTTTGCCCTCCAGGCCCACGACCCCGGCAGCAAGGTCCAATTCCGCAATCTCCGCGTGAAACGGCTGCCGTAGGTGCAAGCGTTTCTAGGATCCGATCTCTCCACAGCCGCCGACGGCCCGCCTATTGCCCACACAGCCGCCAGGCGCAAGCCGGCGGGATGACGCACCAACGAGCTCTGCCGCAGCCCCCGGGCTTGCGCCCGAGGCTTTCTGGGAGGGCGCAGCAAGCCGCTCCCACACAGCCGCCGGCGCAAGCCGGCGGGCCTCGGTTTAGTTTTTGGCAAACTTTGTCGATAATGATGAAAATTCCGTCTCTGGAGGGTCTTCCATGATTCAATCCGCCATGCCCGCGGGCATCCGCGACGACATCACCCAGTGCATCGGCCGCACGCCGCTGGTGCGGCTCCGCCGGGTCACCGACGGCTGCGTGGCCACCGTCGTCGGCAAGATTGAAAACATGAATCCGCTGTG
>JBIKNV010000304.1:0-4180 GCA_044358475.1 Pirellulales bacterium
GTTTCCGGAATCGTGCCAATGAGGCTCGGGTTCAGAAGCGTTGTCTGGATCGCGAACAGGCCAATCGCCCAGAGGAGCAGCCAGAGGCCGATCGGCATGCCGGCAAGGATGCCGCCGGATGCCGCGCCCCAGCCAATCACGGCCGCCGTCACCACGGCGATGAATACTTCCGCCAACTTCCCCGCCACCACAACCGACCGCTTCGCGAATCGGTCAGCCAGCCAGCCAGCCAGCCACGCGAAGAAAATGAACGGCACAACGTAAAAAACGGTACCCAGAGCCAGCACTGCGGCAGGCGTCGTGCCGGTCATCACGGCAGCCCGCTTCCCGAGGCCGATGATCAGCCAGCGGGCGAGATTGTCGTTGACAAGGGTCAGGGCCCGTACGGCCAGGAGCGTTGCGAAACCGGTGGAGCGTGGCACAAGTGTCTTTCCAATGAGGGAGCATTGTGGAGGGTCCGAGCGGCGATTGCTCGCGCAAAAAGGCGTTTTTGCCTTACCCAACCGCCACAATCCGCGTCACCTGCCCGCCACCGCGTGGCGAAGACATCGACTTTGAGGCCTGTTTGCACAAGCCCCTCGCGGCTACGTATTCTCAAATGGCAGGTGGAGTTTGAGCAAGGCCGACGCGATGCGGTCAACTTCCCGCGCCATGAACGTGTTTCTGGCAGTTTATGCCCACTGGAGTTCAGACCATGCCCTACGTCCGCCTCGTTCGCATCGCCGCCTTGTCGGTCGCCGCTTGTGTGCTTGCCCACGGGGCCAGGACCGCGTCGGCTCAGGTGGTCGTTTATGAATCGTTCCGGCCGGTCGTGGCTGCACCCGCTGCGGTGACCAGTTACTACACGCCGGCGGGCAACTACGCCGCCGTCACCGCCTATTCACCGCCGGTCGTCGCCTCCATGCCGGCGAGTTCGGTGGCTGTGACGAGTTACTTCGCGCCGGCCACTCCCACGGTGGCGACTGCCGTTCCAATCACGTCGTACTACGCACCGGCAGCGGTCGCCGTGCCGCTGGCCACCACGGCCTATTACGCCCCCGCCCCCGCGATCATGGCGGCGCCAGTCACTACCTACTACGCCCCTCAGGCCGTCGCCTTGGCCCCGACAGCCGTCGCCGTCCCGCTTTACCGCCGCGGCCTCTTCGGTGGGTATCGACCGGTTCGCACAGCCTATTACCCCTATTGAACGGGCTGTGGCCCCGCCTCTGCGGCGACGCAGAGCATCGCCTCTGCCAGGCTCATGCCGCCTGCGTGAGGCCATTACCGCCGGCGGCCTGCGGTTTCTTGACCGTTTTTGCGACACTCCTATAGTGGCACCGGTGAAAGAGAGCGGATGACGCGAACGGTCAACATTATCGGTGCCGGACCCGGCGGCCTCGCGACAGCGATGCTCCTGGCCCGAGAAGGAGTTCGCGTGCGGCTGCTGGAGCGGCTGCCGGTGCCGGGTGGTCGCACGAGCACGATCACCACTCCCGAGGGCTTCCGGTTCGATCTCGGCCCCACTTTTTTTCTGTATCCCCGCGTCCTCGAAGAGATCTTCTCCGCCTGCGGCTTCGACCTGCGGAGCGAGGTCGAAATGGTGCGGCTCGACCCGCAGTATCGGCTTGTGTTTGGTGCCGGGGGCCAGTTGCTCTGCACGCCCGACATCGACCGGATGGAGGCAGCCGTCTCGGCACTCTCGCCGGCCGACCGCGGGTCATTCACGCGGTTCATGGTCCAGACACGGGAGAAGTTCGAGCGGTTTGCGCCGTTCTTAGAGCAGCCCTTCGAGCGGTGGCGCGATCTCGCCTCGCCTGATCTGCTCAAACTGATGCCGATTCTCAAGCCCTGGAAGAGTCTTGATTCCGAACTCGGCACCTTCTTCTCCGACGAGCGAATCCGGCTGGCGTTCACGTTTCAGTCGAAGTATCTCGGTATGTCACCGTTCCGCTGCCCGAGCCTGTTCTCGATTCTGTCGTTCCTTGAGTACGAGCACGGCGTCTACCACCCGATCGGCGGCTGCGGCGCGATCTCGGTCGCGATGGCGCGAATCGCCGCCGACATGGGCGTCGAGATCCACTACGACGAGCCCGTGGAGTCGCTCGGCTTCGAGGGGCGACGGGTCACGTCGGTCACGACGCAGAAGGGCGAGTACGCGGCCGATGCCACGGTGGTCAACGCCGACTTCGCCCGCAGCATGACGCGACTCGTGCCCGACCGGCTACGGCGACGATGGAATGATCGGCGGATCGCTGGAAAGCGGTTTTCGTGTTCTACCTTCATGCTGTACCTTGGCATCGACGGCCTTTACGACGACGTTCCCCACCACACGATCTACCTTTCGGAAAACTATCGCGACAACCTCGCCGACATCGAGACTCGGCATGTGCTCAGCCGTGATCCATCGATGTACGTGCAGAATGCCTGCATCACCGACCCATCGCTGGCGCCAGCAGGGATGAGCACGATCTACCTGCTCATCCCGACCACCCATCGCCATCCCAACGTTGACTGGACCCGCGAGGCGGCTGGCTTTCGCGAAGTGGCCATCGACCAGATGGAGCGGATCGGTATCACTGGCATCCGCGACCGGATTCGCTACGAAAAGATGATCACTCCCGATGACTGGCAGGACAACTACGAGATCTACCGCGGCGCCACGTTCAACCTCTCGCATGACCTCACACAAATGCTCCACCTGCGGCCCCACAACCGGTTCGAGGATATCGAGCGGATGTACCTTGTCGGGGGCGGCACACATCCAGGGAGTGGCCTGCCGGTAATCTATTCTTCGGCCCGGATCACGTCGGAATTGTTGCTCGATGATCTTGGCATCGGCGTTGGCAGGCAGCCGGCCCGGCCTGCCTCCGCCCCACGGCGAAGCCCGCCACGCGAACCCGCGGTCACAGCCTCCTCCTAGTTTTTACGCATCGCTCGGAACCAATTTCCCCACGCCCCCGCGGACGACACGACCATGAAGCAGACAGGTGATCAGGAACGAGTGGTGGTGATCGGTGGCGGCCTGGGCGGCCTCGCGGCGGCCTGCACACTCGCCGCCCGCGGCTATGCCGTCACGCTCTGCGAGCGAAATGCCTGGGTCGGTGGCAAGGCGGCAGTGCTCGCGGAGCAGGGCTTTCGCTTCGACATGGGCCCCACGATCCTCACGATTCCGCGGGTTCTCAAACGGATCTTCGCCGAAGCCGGCCGCGACCTCGAATCATCCCTCGACCTCGTGCCGCTCGACCCCCAGTGGCGAAGTTTCTTCACCGACGGCACCACGCTCGATCTGGTGAGTGACGTGGCTGAGATGCGGGCGATCCTCGACAGCTACGCCCCCGGATCGGGGGCCGGGGACGGTTACGGCCGGTTCATGGAACTGGCTGAACGGCTCCATCGGCTCTCCAACGAGTTCTTTTTCTGGCGGAGCGTGGGCGGGATGAAGGACATGTTCGACCCCCGCCGGAGCCTGACGCTCACGCTCCTCAAGGAGGTGATGGGGATGCGGCCCGGTCACACCGTGGCCGGCACGGTGCGCTCCTTCGTGCCCGACGCCCGGGCCGCGCAAATGCTCGACCACTTCACGCAGTATGTCGGCAGCGCGCCCGACGAATCGCCGGCGGTGCTGTGCGGCATCGCCCACATGCAGTCCAACGACGGGGTCTGGTACCCCCGCGGCGGCACGGGGGCCGTGCCGCGAGCGCTCTCGAGCCTGGCCATCGATCTGGGGGTCGACATCCGCACCCGCACGCCGGTGCGACGGATCATCGTCGAGCAGGGACGGGTCCGTGGCGTCGAAACGGCTGCGGGCGAGGTGATCCGCGCGGGCGTCGTCGTGAGCAATTCCGACAGCGTGCGGACGCACCGCGAACTCGTCGACGGCCAGCCACGGCAGCGGTTCCTCAAGCGGCGGGGCTACGAGCCGGCCTGCTCCGGCGTCGTGCTCTACCTCGGTCTCGACAAGCGGTACGAGCAACTGATCCATCACAACTTCGTCTTCTCGGAAGATCCGCACGAGGAGTTCGAGATGATCTACCGCAAGGGGGAACCAGCTCCCGACCCCACCTGCTATGTTTGCGCGCCCGCGATCACCGAGCCGGAGGTGGCTCCACCCGGTGGCGAGGCTCTCTATGTGCTCGTCCACACGCCCTACCTTCGGCCGCACCACGATTGGTCGCAGATGCTGCCTGCCTATCGCAACCGG
>JBIKNV010000032.1:0-13034 GCA_044358475.1 Pirellulales bacterium
AACTTCCTTTTCATGATTGGAGAAAATTGCAATCCACGCCACCACGCCGCAGGGCCGGGCTGAAACCCTTCGTCGCTGCGGTGTTTTCGCACTGCGTACAAACGACAGGGCAGCCTCATGCGAGCGAAAATCCCGAGGCTTCTCCGGCTCCCATCCCAGCCCTGCCCCTGCTCCATGAGTCGACTCATCTCGCGATCGTTGCTCACACTTCGAGCATCAGCCGGCTGGGATCCTCGATCGTGTCTTTGATCCGCTTGAGGAAGGTGACTGCCTCACGGCCGTCCACGAGCCGGTGGTCGTAGGTCAGCGCGAGGTACATCATCGGCCGAATCACCACCTGCCCGTTGACCGCCATCGGACGATCCTGGATCGCGTGCAGCCCCAGGATGCCGCTCTGGGGAGGGTTGATGATCGGCGTCGAGAGCATCGACCCATACACCCCACCATTGGAGATCGTGAACGTGCCCCCTTGAAGCTCGTCCAGCTTGAGCTTGTTGGCACCGGCCCGTTTGGCGAAGTCGCCAATCGTCATTTCAATCTGAGCGAATGACAATGCCTCCGCGTTCCGGATCACCGGCACGACGAGTCCCTTGCCACCGCCGACCGCGATGCCGATGTCGTAGTAGTCCCGGTAGACGATGTGAGGCTCGCGAAACTCGGCGTTGACCTGCGGCACCGCCCGCAATGCCTCGACCGCCGCACGCACGAAGAACGACATGAACCCCAGCTTCACACCGTACCGCTCCTGAAACAGATCTTTAAATTTGTTCCGCAGCGCCATCACCGCCGACATGTCGACCTCGTTGAAGGTCGTCAGCAGGGCAGCCTCGTGCTGGGCCGCCACGAGCCGCTCGGCGATCCGCTGCCGGATGGGGCTGATGAGCTGATACCGCTCCTCGCGGCTGCCGCTTCCGGAGACCGTGGGGAGGCTCGGCGCGACCGTCGGCTTGGCCGGCGCCGCGACCGGTGCTGGCGCTGGTGCTGGGGCAGGAGCCCGCGGAACGGCCGCTGTGGCGGTGGCTGCCACGGCCTGCTGGGCATCGGCCTTGGTGATGCGGCCACCGGGCCCGCTCGGCACGGCGGCCGCCGGCGCCACACCCGCCTCGCCCAAGATGCGAGCCGCCGCAGGCATGACCCGCGCTGCTGGCGGCGCATGAGATGAAGCGGGCGGCGGTGCGAAACCCGCCGACGGTGGAGACGCCGGTGCGGGAGCCGGTGCGGCACCGACAAGCTCCATGTAGCCGATCACTTCACCCACCGTTGCCCGCTCTCCCGAGCCCTTGAGGATCTTTGTAATCGTGCCATTTCCAGGGGCAGGAAGCTCGACGGTGGCCTTGTCGCTCTCGATCTCCACGACCGATTCATCGGTCGTGACGGTGTCGCCCTCCTGCTTCTTCCAGATGCCGATCATCACTTCGGTGATCGATTCGCCAACGTCGGGGACCTTCAGTTCAAGTGCCATGATGGGAGGGATTCACGCGGGGAAAGGGAACGAAACGAGGGAAGAGAGATCAGCTGGTGAAGGCCGCGGCAAGCAACTCGTTCTGCTCGAGATCGTGGCTCTTTTTGGAGCCGGTCGCCGGGCTGGCGGCGCTCTGCCGGCAGACGCCTGAGAACGGGAACCGGTCGAGCAGTTTGTCGCCGAAGTGGATGCGGAAGAACCGCCAGGCGCCCATGTTTTCGGGCTCCTCTTGCACCCACACCGCCGGCGTGCCGGGGGCATAGTCGGCCAGCGCTTCCTCCAGTGCTCGTCGGGGCAGCGGGTAGAGCTGCTCAACCCGCACGATCGCCACGTCGCGGCGGCCAAGTTCCTGGCGCCGCTTTTCCAACTCGTAGGCCACCTTGCCGGAACAGAGTAGGATTCGCCGCACGTCCCGCGGCGACGCTGCCGCATCGGGCAGCACCCGTTGAAAACTGCCCTGAACGAGCTCGTCGAGGTTCGACACGCAGCCCGGATGCCGCAGCAGGCTCTTGGGTGTCATCACGACCAGAGGCTTCCGCCACACGCGGAGCACCTGCCGCCTCAGGCAATGGAAAATCTGCGCCGGCGTGGTGGGCTGCACCACTTGGAAGTTGTCCTTGGCGGCCAGCATCAGGAACCGCTCGAGGCGGGCGCTGGAATGCTCCGGCCCCATCCCCTCGAACCCGTGCGGGAGAAGCATGACAAGCCCGGACAGCCTGTTCCACTTGTCCTCGGCACTCACGATGAACTGATCGATCACCACCTGCGCCACGTTCACGAAGTCACCGAACTGGGCCTCCCACATGACGAGGCCGTCGGGACAGTCGAGGCTGTAGCCGTACTCAAAGCCCAAGACGCCCATTTCCGAAAGCGGACTGTTGTAGATCTCAACCGGCGCCTGATCGTCGGAAAGGTGCTCGAGCGGGCAGAACGTCTCGTCGGTGAAGACATCATGGATCACCGCATGCCGGTGGCTGAACGTGCCCCGCTGGCTGTCCTGCCCCGAGAGCCGCACCCGCAGCCCCTGCGTCGCCAAACTTGCCAACGCGAGCGCCTCACCGGCCGACCAATCGACGGCCGCGGAGCCATCGGCCATCTTGAGGCGAGTCTCGAGAAACTTCTGGATCTTGGAATGTGGCTGAAACCCGTCCGGAAGGGTCACCAGCCGCTGAAGCAGGTGCTGCAGCACGTCACGCCGCACACCCGTGTCGACGTCGGCCGCATCCCGCTCGCGGCCGCCGATGTAGAACGACCATACTCCCGCAACTTCGCCGCGATGGACAAACTCGTCGCTCTTCGCCACCGACAGCTCCGCGTCGAGTTTCGCCCGGTGCTCATCGGCGATTCGCATCGCCTCGTCGCGATTGATCTCGCCGAGCTTGAGCAGTTTCTCAAGATAGCTTTCATGAACGCTCGGCCGCCGCTCGATCACGCGGTAGAGGGCGGGCTGTGTGAACGCCGGCTCGTCGGCTTCGTTGTGGCCGCGACGACGGAAGCAGTACATGTCAATCACGACGTCCCGCTGAAACTCTCGGCGGAAGTCCATCGCCAGGTTGACTACCTGCGCCACGGCCTCGGGATCCTCACCGTTAACGTGAAAGATCGGGATTTGCAGCATTTTGGCGACGTCGGTCGCATACATACAACTGCGGGCCTCACGGGGCCCGGTCGTGAACCCGATCTGGTTGTTGACGACCACATGGAGCGTGCCACCTGTGCGGTAGGCGTCGAGTTCGCTCAGGTTGAGCGTCTCCTGGATGATGCCCTCGCCCGCGAAGGCGGCATCGCCGTGCACCAGGATCGTCATGCCACCCTGGCGGGCAAAGTCGCTGGAGCGATCCTGGCGGGCCCGCACCCGTCCGATGGCCACGGGATTCACAAACTCGAGGTGGCTTGGATTGAAGCAGAGTGTGAGATGGACGTTGCGGCCGTTGGCCGCCCGGTAGTCAGTTGAATGACCAAGGTGATACTTGACGTCACCCCGGCCAACATGGAGTTCGGGATCGAGATCGGCAAACTCGCGGAAGATCTTCTGCGGACTCTTGCCCATGATGTTGGCCAGCACATTCAGCCGACCGCGGTGGGCCATGCCCAGCACAACGTCGCCGATCTCGTGGCCGGCCGCCCGCTCGATTGCCATCTCCAACAACGGAATCAGGCTCTCCGATCCTTCGAGCGAAAAGCTCTTCGCTCCGAGAAACCGCTTCTGAATGAACTCCTCGAACACCGCCGCCGTGGTCATCTGGCGGTAGATCCGCAACTGCTGCCGACGGTCGAGCTGGATCCGGTTTTCACAGCCCTCCATCCGCACCTGCAACCACTGCCGCACCAAGAGGTCATCCATGTGCATGAACTGCACGCCAATCGACCGGCAGTAGGTGTTCCGCAATCGCTTGATGATCTGCCGCAGCGACATCGACTGCGGTCCTTCGATCGTGTCGGTGGAGAACGACCGATCCATATCCTCTTCGGTGAGGTGGTAGAAATCGGGATCGAGCTCGGGAAGGCCGGGTCGGGGGCGGCCCAGCGGGTCGATCTCGGCCATCAGGTGGCCACGCACGCGGTACGCCCGCACGAGCTGGTCGACGCGGTCCTGCAGGAAGGCGACCCGCTCTTCTCCCTGCGTCCCCTGGGCCACCGGCGGCAGCGGCAGCGGCATTGCCTCGCCGGCAGGCGCCTCGGGCAGCGCTACCTCACCGTTGGCCATCGCGACGGCATGGGCCGAGGCGATGCCGTCGGGTGTAACGAGCCGACCGGCCCGCGGCCTGACGCCGTTGCGGTGGACCACTGACGGCGACGGCCCGTGACCATCGCCCTCCGGTAAAGCGGCCGCAACTGGCAACGCCGCCGTTGCAGCCTGAGCCCGTTCCGCGGTGAGCGAGTCAAAGTAGGCCCGCCATTCGGGCTCTACGCTCACCGGATCGTGCTGATACTGTTCGAAGAGTTCTTCGAGGAATGCAAGTGAGGCCGTGCCGGCCGAATCGATGCGATCGAAGGGGGTCACAGTGGGGTTCCGTTGGTCACATGGCCAGCAGCAGTCGGCCTGGGCTCTCCAGGTAACCAATCACTTCCTTGAGGAAGCGGGCCGCCAGAGCGCCGTCGATAATTCGGTGGTCGTAGGAAAGTGAAAGAGGCATCATCAGCCGTGGCTCGACGCGGTCCTCATACACCATCGGCATCTTTCGCGACCGGCCGACGAGCAGGATTGCGACTTCCGGCCAGTTGATGATCGGGGTGGAGTAGGTGCCGCCGATGGCGCCCAAGTTGCTGATCGTGAAGGTGCCGCCGCGAAGATCCTCGAGGCCGTACTGGGCATTCTTCGCCTTTTCGGCCGTCTCGGCGATCGCCTGGGCCATCTGTGGAATCGACATCTGGTCGCAGTCCCGCAACACCGGCACGACGAGCCCCCGGGGCGTGTCGACGGCCAGACCGACATTCACATAGTCCTTGTAGATGACCTCGCCCTTCTCCGTGTCGATAGAGGCATTGACCGCCGGGTGATCGCGGAGCGACAGGCTCACCGCCTTCACCACGAAGGCGAGCGCGGTGAGCTTGATGTTGTTCTTGGCATATTCCTGCGTGCTGGCCTTGCGGAGATGCTCCAACTCGGTGACGTCGGCGTCGTCGAAGTTGGTGAGATGGGGAATCGTCGACACGCTCCGCACCATGTTGGCAGCGATGGTCTTCCGCATCCGCGACATCTGCTCGCGCCGGATTGGCCCCCAGTCGTCCCGTTCCGTGGCCGTCGAGTCAGGCCGTGACCGCGATGGTGCCGCACTGGCCTGACGGACCGCCGCAATCACGTCCTCCCGCACGATCCGACCAGCCGGCCCACTCCCGCGGACCCGCGCGAGATCAACGCCCAACTCCCTCGCCAGCCGTCGCACGGCAGGGCCTGCAGGCTCGACCGTGGCCGTCGACGCCACGGGAGCAGGCTCGGAGACAGCGGGGGCGGGCTCCGGATGACGACGACCCGCGACGGCCGCCGCGGCGACTGGAGCCGGCTCGGCCACCGGCTTTGGCGCGACAGGAGCCGCCGCCGGGGCAGTCACCTGGGCCGCGGCAGCGGCCACCGGCTTGGGAGCGGGAGCAGTCGCTGCCGTGGCAGCACCAGCCGCCTCGAGCACCACCAGCGGCTGCCCCACCTTCACGGTCTCGCCCTTCTTGACGAGGACCTTGGCAATCCTTCCACCGGGTGGGCAAGGCACCTCGATCACCGCCTTGTCGGTCTCGACTTCCAGCAGGGCCTGACCCGGCTTGATGACGTCCCCCTCCGAAACGAACACGGTAACGACATCACCGGAAGCAATGTTTTCGCCAAGATCAGGGAGCGTGAATTCAGTGGCCATGTCTGGTGTCGAAGATCGTCCTGAGGGTTTGAAACTGGAGGGAAGGGATCGAACAAAAAACCGAGAGACATCGAGCGTCAGGCCAGCGCGGCATCGATCTTGTTGGGATCGATACCGAGCGCGGCGATCGCCTCGGCGACGACGTGAGCACCAAGAGCTCCGGTAGCCGCCAGCCGCGAGAGCGTGCCCACCGCGATACATTCGGCATCGACTTCGAAGTGCCTGCGAAGCGGACCGCGGGTCTCACTGCGGCCGAAGCCGTCAGTGCCCATCGCGAACAGGCCGCCGGGAATCCATGGATCGAGCTGTTCCGCGACGGCCCGCACGTGATCACTGGCGGCAACGAACACCCCGTCCTCATTGGCCAGCAAATCTTCAAGGTAGCTCGTCCTGGGCGGCGATTCCGGATGGAGCATGTTCCACCGTCGACTTGCCTGCGCCTCGCGGCGCAGTTCCTTCCAACTCGTCACACTCCAGATGGTGCTCGACACACCCCACCGCTCAGCCAACAGATCTGCGGCGCGAATTACTTCACGAAGAATCGCGCCCGACCCGAGTAGGTGCACGTGCGGCAGCTTCGCGGCCGCCTGGGCGCCGGCCGCCACATCCTTGAGCCGATACATCCCCTTGAGGATGCCTTCCTCACAGCCGGCCGGCATCGGCGGCATTTCGTAGTTTTCGTTGTAGACGGTGATGTAGTAGATCCAGTCCTCGCCCTTGGCATACATCCGTTCAAGACCGTCGAGCATGATCACGGTCGCCTCGTAGACAAAGGCCGGGTCGTAGGCCCGCACCGTGGGATAAGCCATGGCAAAGAGATGGCTATGGCCATCCTGATGCTGCAGCCCCTCACCGTTGAGCGTCGTTCGGCCAGCCGTGCCGCCGAGCAGGAATCCCCGCGCCCGGCAGTCGCAGGCGGCCCAGATCAGGTCGCCGATCCGCTGGAAGCCAAACATCGAGTAGTAGATGAACATCGGGATCATCGGCACGCCATGGCTGGCATAGGCCGTGCCTGCGGCGACGAAACTCGACATGCTGCCCGCCTCCGTGATCCCCTCCTCCAGGATCTGCCCATCCTTGGCCTCACGGTAGTAGAGCAGCTGATCGGAATCGACCGGCTCGTACAGCTGGCCGGTATGGGCATAGATGCCGCACTGTTTGAAGAGCGGATCCATGCCGAACGTCCGCGACTCGTCAGGCACGATCGGCACGATGTACTTGCCGACGTGCTTGTCTTTCAGAAGCGACGCCATGAGGGTCACGACACCGGTCGTCGTCGAAACCTCGCGGCCGGCACTCTTCTCAATAAACGCCCGGTAGTCGTCGAGGGCGGGCGTCTTGAGCACCGGCGACGCGGCAGGCCGGCCCGGCACATACCCGCCCAGGGCCTTCCGCCGCTCACGGAGATACCGCATCTCCTCCGAATCCTCCGGCGGCTTGTAGAACGGGGCCTTGGCCACTTCGTCGTCGGAGATCGGAATGCCGAACCGTGAGCGGAAGGCCCGCAGTTCTTCTTCGTTGAGCTTCTTTTGTTGGTGGGTGACGTTGCGTCCCTCGCCCACCTCACCAAGGCCGTAGCCCTTGACCGTCTTGGCAATGACAACCGTCGGCTTGCCGTGGCACTGCATCGCCGCCGCATAGGCGGCGTAGACCTTCTCCGGATCGTGGCCACCGCGTCGCAGTTTCTTCAGCTTCTCGTCGGAGAGATGGGTCACCATCTCCATGAGCCGCGGGTCGGCCCCGAAGAAGTGCTCCCGAATGTAGCTCCCCGGCATGACGGTGTATTTCTGGTACTGGCCGTCGACGATCTCGTTCATCCGCTTGACGAGCAGCCCCTCGTCGTCCTTGTCGAGCAGCGGATCCCACTCCTCGCCCCAGATCACCTTGATCACGTTCCAGCCGGCACCGCGAAAAACACCTTCGAGTTCCTGAATGATTTTGCCATTGCCGCGGACCGGGCCGTCGAGCCGCTGGAGGTTGCAATTGATGACGAAGACGAGGTTGTCGAGCTGCTCACGGGCCGCCAGCGAAATGGCGCCGAGCGTCTCTGGCTCGTCGGTCTCACCGTCACCGATGAAGCACCACACGTGCTGCTTGCTCGTGTCCTTGATGCCGCGGTCCTGCAGGTACTTGTTGAACCGCGCCTGGTAGATGGCCATGATCGGCCCCAACCCCATCGAGACGGTCGGGAACTCCCAAAATTCGGGCATCAGCCAGGGGTGCGGGTAACTTGACAACCCACCCCCCTCGGCAAGTTCGCGGCGGAAGTTTTCCAGGTTCTTTTCGGTCAGCCGTCCTTCGAGGAAGGCGCGGGAGTAGATGCCCGGCGAGGCATGCCCCTGGAAGTAGACCTGGTCACCGGAATAGTCGTTGCCCCGGCCACGGATGAAGTGGTTCATCGCCACTTCGACGAGCGTGGCCGACGAGGCAAACGTGGAGATATGCCCGCCGATGCTTTTATCTTCGCGGTTGGCGCGGACGACCATCGCCATCGCGTTCCAGCGGATGATGCTCTTGATGCGACGCTCGATCTCACGGTTCCCGGGGAACGGCGGTTGCCGATCGGCGGGAATCGTGTTGATGTAGGGAGTCGTCGCCGAAAATGGAATTGGCACGCCGAGCCGGTAGGCCTCTTGCTCGATGGCGTGGAGCAGATAGGCCGCTCGATCACCGCCGCGGCTATTGATCACATACCGCAATGAGTCGAGCCACTCGCGAGTCTCAGTCGGATCACCGTCAACCGATGAAACGCCATCGACAGGCTCAGGCTGGCCCGAAGCCGCCGCCCCGACCTGGCCAATCGCCATCGGAGCATGGGCCCCGCGTGGCAAGGAGACGTCGCCGTGACCGTTGCCGGATTCACTCGTCCCTGCCGCCGCGTCGTGGCTGGTCTGGTCGATATCGGGGCTGGACATGGCGTCTCCGGAATCCGGGAAAATAGGACAACTTTTCCTATTATTCCGCGGGTTCCGGGGGGCGTCTAGGCCGATTGTCATTTCCGGGGGGCGGCAGGCCGAAGCCTCTCTTACGAGGCCGCGGCTTCGGCGCGGGGACGGTAGATTTCGGTCGCCAAGCCGAAGTAATTCTCCGCCGAAAATGCCACCGTCTCGCCAAGCGTGGGATGCGGATGGATCGCCTCCATGAGGTCGCGGGCTGAGCAGCCCATTTCGATCGCCAAAACACCTTCGGCGATCAACTCGCCGGCACCCGGGCCGACAATTCCCACCCCGAGCACGGTGTCGGTCTCAGCATCGACGAGAATCTTGGTCAGTCCATCGGTGCGACCAAGCGCGTGGGCACGGCCACTGGCGGCCCACGGATACTTGCTCACCTCGACAGCCCGCCCGGAGGCCGCCGCCTCGTGTTCGGTGAGTCCTGCCCAGGCGATCTCCGGGTCGGTGAAAACCACGGCTGGAATCGCCCGCGGTGCGAAGAGTGCCGGTTCGCCATGGAGCACCTCCACCGCCACCTTGCCCTGGTGGCTGGCGCGGTGGGCCAGCATCGGCTCTCCGCACACGTCGCCGATGGCGAGGATGTGTGGATCCGCGGTCCGTTGCTGTGCGTCGACCTCCACAAAGCCCTTGGCATTCACCACCACCTGCGTGTTTTCCAGCCCCAAGCCGTCGGAGTTGGGGCGGCGGCCGACGGCAACCAGCACCCGCGAGAACTCCTGCGTTGTCTGCCCGTCCGGCCCATCGAAGTGCACGGCCACTGCCGCGCCGCGATCCTCGAGCTTCACCACCTTGGTCTTGAGGTGGATCCTCGCGAAAAGCCCCTCCAGCCGCTTCTGGAGCGGCTTGACGAGATCGCGGTCGGCCCCGGGCAGGAGCGTGTCGGTGAGTTCAACCACGGACACTCGCGATCCCAATTCCGCATACACCGTGCCCATCTCGAGTCCGATGTAGCCACCGCCGACGACCAGCAGTGACTCCGGGATGTCGGCCAGTTCGAGCGCCGACGTCGAGTCCATCACCCGTGGGCTGCCGATATCGAATGCCGGTATCCGCGCTGGCCGTGAGCCACTGGCGAGAATGCAGTGGTCGAACGTGATGGTCTGGCTGGCGCCACCTGCCTCCGCTGCCGCGACCTCCAGCGTGGTGGAGTTGGTGAAGCGAGCGGTGCCATGCACGATCGTCACATTCCGCCGCTTGGCCAACTGAGCCAGGCCGCTGGTAAGGGATGCGATGACCTTGTCTTTGCGGGCCCGCAGCGCGTTGAGGTCGATTGCCGGCTTCTCGAAGGCGATGCCCCACTCCTCCATTTCCCGCGTTTCGGCGAGCACGCGGCCGACATGCAGCAGCGCCTTGGAGGGAATGCAGCCGCGCAGCAGGCAGGTGCCGCCGAGCCGCGGATCGCGTTCCACGAGCGCCACCTCCATGCCGAGGTCGGCGGCCAAGAACGCGGCCGCATAGCCTCCGGGACCACCACCAAGCACCACCACGGGAACATGCATCTGCGTCAATCTCCCAGTTCGTAGTTCTTCCGTTGTCATCGCCAGGGGGTCGGACGGGACGAATCGCCGGACGGGGCACTGTGCCCGGGAGAGTTGTAGTTTCGCAAGGACACGTTTTTCAAGAAACCACCGCCCCGCCGCCCGGGAACAGCGTGTTGTGTCGCGCCGGCTGATGCCATAATCATAGGGACCGATGCCGACGACGGCTCCACGCGAGAGTGGCGGAACTGGCAGACGCGCTGGATTTAGGTTCCAGTGCCGAAAGGCGTGCGGGTTCGAGTCCCGCCTCTCGCATTCATTCTTGGCCCACTCCTTCATCGAATGCGGGGTGCGGC
The DNA here is from genome assembly GCA_044358475.1 of Pirellulales bacterium. Taxonomy (GTDB): domain Bacteria; phylum Planctomycetota; class Planctomycetia; order Pirellulales; family UBA1268; genus CACORA01. The sequence continues at coordinate 10,600 of JBIKNV010000032.1, forward strand.
TGCGGGGCGGCGTCGCCTTCTCGGTCTCTGTCGGGCACGACCGATCGCGGCGGGGTGGCGGGGATGAGCGGCCCTATGGACCGCGCAGGAGCGATCGGCACGAGTCCCGGCCATGGTCGCCAGTCTGTGGCATAGAACCCGAACTGGTCCGGCCGCACTGGGCAGCATGCCGCGCAGTGCCCAACGCCAATCCTGGAGGCGGCCCATGCCTCGCCGGGATGGATCACCAGATCGTCAGCGCAGCTCGCTGCCACCATCACCAGTCCCGGCACCACGGCCAGCAGCAACTCACGCACAACACCCCCCCCTTAGGACTATCGGCATTCTCTGGCTCGTGGCCGCAGCGGAAATCCTGCCGCTCCAATTTCGCTTTGCCTCGAGTGATCGGTCGGCCGACAATGGTGTCAGTCGTTGACTCAGCAGGGAACGCGGAGCGGAGTGTGTCCGCCCTCTTGGAGTGTTCCCCATGCGTCGTCTCAATACCCGTCTGCTGGTGTGGCTCGTGGCCGTGGCCGTGCCGTCAGCCGTGACCGTGCACCTGCTGCACGGCTTCCAAGTGGCTCGCAATGCCGACACGCTCGTGACGCGGGCCCGTGCGAAGCAGGCCCGCGGAGAAACGGACGAAGCGACACGGCTGTTGAGTCGGTATGTGGGCCTGCGGCCCGACGATGCTGCGGCATCAGCCGAACTTGCCACCACGCTGCTGACACGACTCCAGGCGATGCCCGCCACCCAGCGCGACGTAAGCCGGACGTTCGCCGCGTTGGAAACAGCCGTTCGCGACAACCCCGCTGATGGTCCGCTGCGGCTGAAGCTGGCCGATTTGTGCGTGCGGCTTGGTCGCCATGCCGATGCCCAGCACCATCTGTCGCAGGTGATGTCGCCGCGCACCGATGCAGACGCCGGCGATGCCAGCAATGCCGCGGTTGAACTTGTCCGTGCCCGTGTAGCCATCGGCACCGACGACCTGCCCGCGGCGGTGCAGATCCTCGCAGCAATGGTCGGCTTCGATCCGGAGAGCAAGGCGTTTGTTTCGCCGGGCAGTCGGTCCGATTCCGATACCGCCACGGCCCTCACCCTGTTGGCCGCAGTGTTCGACACCACGTTCGACGACCCGGCCACGGCAGACGTCGTCATGCGACGGCTCCCACAGGTCTGCCCTGACGACCCGCAGGCGTGGATCGCACTTGCCCGCTGGCACCTTGACCATGACGACTTGGAGGCCGCCGCCGCAGCGGCTGCTCACAGCCATGCACTCGCGGCCGGCAATGCGGAGGCCGCGCTGATCTGCATCGAGGTGGCACTGGCGCGGGGTGACTTCACGGCTGCTGAGCAGGCGATCGAGCCGGCCTTGGCCGCCCATCCCGACGACGATCGGATGTACCGCGCGCAGGGACTGCTGGCGATCCGGCGTGGCTGGCCCGAGGAAGCCGCGGCAGCACTCCGCGCGGGGCTGGCCCGACAGCCTGAGAGCAGTTCGCTCCGTGCCATGCTCGCTGAACTGCTGCTCGAGCAGGGCGACCTCACCGCCGCCCGCGACATGATCGACTCACTGATCGCAACTGAGGGGCGCGACGCGCCTATCGTGGGCCTTCTCGAGGGCTGGTGCCTTGTGGAGCAGCGTCAGTGGCTGTCGGCGAAGCAGGTGCTTGAGCGTCTGCGGCCACAACTGGCGGCGGCCGATCAGGTGCGACGACGGGTTGACCTGCTTTTGGTCCGCTGCCTCGGACCGCTCGGTGCCTTCGACGAGCAACTCTCCGTCTGCCAGAGTCTCCTCGCTGAGGATCCCGATCTGGCAGCGGCACGGCTCGGCGCAGCCTCCGCGCTTGCCGCGCTTGGCCGGCCGGCAGAGGCCCTTGATCTGCTTGACGATACGGCTGTGAACCTTGCGGATGAGGCGACGGCACTGCGGGCCGAATGCCTGCTTGCCAGAGGACAGGTCGATGCGGCCATCGACCTGCTCACCAGGGCCATCGAGCGGCAGCCTGCTGACCCACAACTCCGGGCCACCCTCGTAGAGGCTCTTTTCCGACAGCAGGGCCCAAAACCCGCCCGCGAGTTGCTCGCGACGATCCCTGCAGCCCTCGCCGTGACACCGCCGCTGTTGGTAGCCCGTGCACTGGTGGCAGCCAGCCAGCCTCCCGACGATGCCGGCCGTGAACTGGCCGCAATCGAGGCGGCGGCTGAATCGATGGCAGCCGACGAGAAGCGGATCGTGCTGACAGGACTCGCCCGACTCCAGGCCAGCCGAGGTGACCACGACGCTGCGGGGAGACTGTGGGCAGCCGTCCGCGAGACGCATCCAGACGACCTCACTGCATCGTGGGAAATCCACGGGTTGGCCGCGGCCACGGGTGACGCCGAGGCGACGCGGGCGGCGCTGGAGGCCATCGAACGGATTGCCGGCAGCTCATCTGCCGACGGCCGCGCGGCCC
>JBIKNV010000305.1:0-4155 GCA_044358475.1 Pirellulales bacterium
GACGTCTCGAGGAGACTCGCCAATGCCTCCGGCCCCCAGTCAAAGTCGTGGTTGCCGAGCGCCCAGGCGTCGTAGCCGAGCCGATTGAACAGATCGATCATCAGCCTGCCGTCACTGCGGAGGCTCGTCGCCGTGCCCTGGACGACATCGCCGACGTCGACGGTGAGCGAATGGGGTGACATTCTCCGCCACTCGCGGATGCAGGTAGCGCACCGCGCCAGCCCGCCGACATCGTCGAGCCCCTCGTAGGTGCTCGTCGGCACGATGTGGCCGTGCAGGTCGGTCGTGTGAAAGATCGAGACTGTCCGCGCCCGGCCGAGCTCGTCGGCCTGCAGGATCGCCTCGGGGTCGAGCCAGGCCGTCCCCAGCGACGCCCCAGCACCGGCCAAAAAATCTCGACGCCGCGTCATGGACGCGAGTCTACTGCCGGCATCCCTATTTCGCGAAGGTGCATCGTAAGAATCCGCTTCAATTCCGCGACAGTGTCGGGGTGGTGGTGAACCTTGGTGTGGCTGGCAGGTACGACCAATTCGCTGCAGACGCCCTCGAGCTGAGCACTGGCCACGGGCACGACGCAGTCGTCCGGCCCGGCGAGCACCGAATGGTGTGCCTTGCCGATGATGCTGTGGGCGGTCACCCAGCAGGGAATTCGCAGGCTTCGCACGGCCCGGAGGATCGGGGCGGTGGGCTCCAAGATGTCCACGGTCGTGGGGAGCTTTTTTTCGAAGTAGGGCCAGAAGCCGCCGGGGTTCAGAAGAACGACCTCGTCATGGATCCTGGCGGGCTCCGGCGGGGCCTGCACCGTCACCGACGCCACGCGACCTATGCCCCGGGAAGCAAGCCCGGAGCCGTCGTGCGGCGTGGCGATGAATACGACCCGCTTGATGAACGGCGATGGCTCGAAGAAGAAGGCGTTGCGAACATAGTCGCGATGCTCGGGAGGAATCGTGAGTTGTTCGAAGGGCCGGCGGGCGATCGCATCCCAGACCGTCGTGCCCGAATCGACGACCTGCAGCTTCGCATGCAGCCCCCCCATGCTGTGGCCCACGAGCACGAGGTTTTGCAACGCGGGATCGGATCCCTTCGGATCGAGAGTGCGGACGGCCGCACGCAGTTCGCGGCGGAGAATCGCGGCCGACGTCATGAAAGCGCCACCCGTCGGATAGTGATACACCCACGGCTCGAACCGTCGATGAAATGTCGGCCAGGTCCGCAACTCATTGAGCAGGTCGAACCATGTTCCCTGGTCACTCGCCAGCCCGTGGATGAACACCACGGGAATGCGGCCCGGCTGATGGGGTTCCAGAAACTCCAGCCGCGCCACGGTGTCGCCGTCGCCATAGGGCTGGAGATACGAGAGCAGGTTGTTTCGAGGCATCCCCGCCAGCATGTCGAGCAGCGGCATCGTGAGGTCGGCGGCGAGGTGCGGGCGGACGGGCCCGATGTGGACGGCGGCGATCTCGATCGGATTGGCGAGGTCGAGGATGGCCGCGGCCGGATCGCGAGAGAGCGGTCCCGCAAACTTCTCCAGGAAATTTTCGTTGCCTGGCATGTCGAACCGCAGCACGGCGGTGACCGACAGCGACTGCCGGGCGGGCGCGAACGCGTCGCCCTTGCTGTCCGGCGATCCGCGCTTCACCCGGACGACCACCGGCACGCCGAGTCCGCTGCGGACGTGTTGGCGACTGATTCGCTTGTCGGCCGGCGGACAGAACACTTCGATCGATTCGATCTCGCAGTCGGCGATCGGCAGCGACTTGCCGATGATGGGGACGCAGATCGTCTTCCACTTCGGGCCAATCCACAGCCCTTGCGGCGTCAGCCGGCCGCTCGCCTGCGCCGCTTCGAGCAGGCCCGCGAGCGACTCGTTGTAGAGTTCCCCTGCTTCCAGCAGCACGTCCGGCGATCCCGGGCATGACCAGATCGCATTCCAGGCCGCTTCGCAGGCGGCGTAATACCCGTCGGTGGCATGGCAGTCATGCTTTTTCGCGAGATCGTGGGCCGCAGCGGTGTATTCCCGTGCGTGGCGCAGAAACGTCTGCGCTTCGACCAGCGGCGTCTCCCGTCGCGGTGCCGGCGGCAGTTCGATCGCCGGCAGGGGCGAGGCAAACAACCACACCGTCATCGCAACGACCACGCACCGCGAACGGCAGCGACCACGCGCCATGTTCACCCCCATGGCGTTTCATCGGCCATCATGCCGATCCGACGGCCCTCCGAATCCGCATCAGCAGCAAGGACCGCTCAAACCCCGCAGCTTCACGCGCGGGCATGCTCTTCAGCGACTAGTTCAAGGTCGCTGGCGAGGTATTTCACGGCCGCGCTGGGGCCGAGGTTGAAGTAGACGCGACCGTCCGTGTGCCACCGAGTGCCATCGTGGAGAAACTCGGCCGTGGCAGCGCGGACGTTGGAAACGGCCTCGACTTCCTCCATGCCGCCCCCTTCGATGGCCTCGAAGCTTACTTCGATCGCCACGAGCGCCTTGAGCCGCCGCGTGTGCCGGTCGCGGGCGTAGACGACATCATCGTCGAAGTCGACGTCGACCCACCGCAGACCGCGGGGCTTGCCGCTGGCCGCCGCCCGCTCGATGAACTTCGCCTCGAGTTGCTCCCGCTGCCGGTGGAAATCCCGCTGAGCGCGGGCAAGCCGTTCAGCCTGCCGCGCCGCCCGCAGCGGCCGCAGGGCGATCGAAATCGCCACACCGGCGAGGACGGACGCGACAAACGTGCCGATCATGTACAACGCACTGGTCATGCTCGTCACTCCCGGGCCGGTGAAAGGGGCTTCCGCGACCGCCATTCGCGGCTCACGAAGTGTATGGCGCCGGGCCCCCGAGTCAAAAATGGAGCGTTTCAAAGCCTGACTATGAGCCTCTCCCGTTCCCCGCGACTGGGTGCCCACCAGTCAATCGCCGGAGGTCTCACGAAGGCCGTCGACCGCGCCGTCGAGACCGGCTGCGAGTGCCTCCAGATATTTACCCGCAACATCAACCAGTGGAAGGTGGCGCCCCTTGATCCGGCTGCCGCGGCCGCGTTTCGCGCAGCCGTGAAGGTGGCGAAACTTGATCCTGTCGTGGCCCATGACTCCTACCTCATTAACCCTGCCTCGGCCGACCCCGCCCTGCGGAAGCAGTCGATCGATGGGCTGGTGACCGAGATGGAGCGGGCCGACGCCCTGGGCATTCGCTGGGTGGTTGCCCATCCGGGGGCGGCGGGTGAGCAGCCAGTTTCGAGCGCCGTGGCCCGGGCGGCTGACGGGATCGCCCAGGCACTCACCCGAACGAAACGTCTGGCGGCCGGCATTCTCATCGAGACGACGGCCGGGCAAGGCACCTGCCTCGGGGCGACCTTCGAGGAAATCGGGGCGATGCTGGAGCGGATCGACGCCAAGCCGGGCCTCGCCAGCCGGGTGGGCGTCTGCCTCGACACGTGTCACGTGTTCGCAGCCGGGTATCCGCTGGCTCCGAAGGCCGCGCTCGACGAGACGATTCGGGCGTTTGACCGGCTGATCGGCCTCGAGCGACTCGTCGTCATTCATGCCAACGATTCCAAGCGAGAATGCGGCTCCCGCGTCGACCGTCACGAGGCAATTGGCAAGGGGAAGATCGGTCGTGACGCCTTCCAGCTGATCGTAAGCCACCCGAAACTCAAGAAGATCCCGATGATCCTGGAAACGCCGAAGGAAGGCCCCGACGGCAAGCCGACCCCGACCACCGACCGGCACAACCTCGAACTTCTCCGGAAACTGGCTGGGCGAGCCTAGCCTCGCGGGGCTTGTTTTTTGATAGATCAAAAAATATATTTTGATCTATCAAAACAATCTGGAGGATTTAGCCTGGTCGAACTGTTGGTCACGATCGCCATCATCGGCGGCCTCGTTGGCCTCCTCCTGCCTGCGGTCCAGTCGGCTCGTGAGGCGGCACGGCGATCGAGTTGCTCCAACAACCTCCGCCAGTTGGGGCTCGCCCTATATGGGCACCTCGACAGCCGCCACCATTTCCCGTCCGGCTACGAGGCCGACACCTCCGCACATGACCGCGATCCGGATACCTGGGATGCGTCCCCGGGCACTGGCTGGGGAATGGCCGTCGCGGCCTTCGCCGAACTGATGGACGTGAGCTCCGCGTACGAGGCAAATGTCCGCACCGGCAAGGGC